>JAVKCR010000195.1:0-10185 GCA_040222645.1 Rhodospirillales bacterium | reverse complement strand
CGGCTCGTCGACAAGCCGGCCCCGGGTCCGTACCGGGTCGGTGGCATAGGATTGCAATTCTTTCACCCGCTTCTCCGCACGTCGGGGGGATTTGACAACGTCATCAGACCCCTTACATAAGATGAACCTCTTACGATATGGTAATGAAAGCCAGCCCACAGGCTTCGGAGTCCAGAATGCCAGACGGAATTGCTACCGGCGACCGCCAGCTGACCATCACTGCCAGCGCGGCGGCCCATGTCCAGAAACTGATCGAGAACGAAGGCGACGACACGCTGATGCTGCGCATCGCGGTGTCCGGCGGCGGCTGCTCCGGCTTCCAGTACGGGTTCAGCCTGGACACCGATACCGGCCAGGACGACAGGATTTTCGAGGGTCACGGCGCCAAGGTGGTGATCGACGACATGTCGCTCGACCTGCTCGCCGGTTCCGAGGTGGATTACGTGCAGGACCTCATCGGTTCCTACTTCGCGATCAGGAATCCGAACGCCTCGTCAACCTGCGGCTGCGGTTCCTCCTTCGCCGTCTGAGCCGGCGGTTCTCACTGCCAATCATCTGGTCAGCCGGCGTCACCCACAACCGATTCAGTCCCGCGCCAGCGGGAACCCCGCAGTCTCGTCGACCCGTCCGGCGAAACGGGCGGTGCAGTGGATTGCTAGCCGGTCCGGACGATCTCCATCGCCGCATCGAGATCGGCGACATACGCCGCGGCCGGAGCCTGGACACCGTGCAGTTCGAGCGCGCGGCGGACATTGCCGGTCGCCCCGGAAATGATGACCCTTGCGCCGGCGCGCTCCGCCCGCGCCACGACCGAGGCAAGCACGTTGGCGCCGGTGGAATCGAGCAGCGGCACGGCGGAGAAATCGATCACCAGGACCCGGTAGCGGTCGGCAATCCGGTCGAGGGCCGCACCGACGCGCGAGGCGGCGCCGAAGAAGAACGCGCCGCTGATCCGGTAGACCACCACGCCGGGATTTGCGGAGAGCGCGGGGTCGTATGAATCGCCGTCGGAATCGGCCCGGTCGCGCGGTACCGGCATCATGGTGCTGCCGCTGCCGGTGGTCTCCGCCATCCGTCCGATGAAGAGTGCCGCCCCAAGCGCGAATCCGACGACGATACCCTCCGTCAGACCGCGGAATATGGTGAGCAGGAAGGTCACCGAGAGCACCAGCGCATCCCCCTTCGAGGACAGCAGCAATGTGCGCACCGCATGTTTCTCGACCATGTTCCAGGCGACGACGACCAGCACGCCGGCAAGGGCCGCCAGCGGGATGTAGCTTGCCAGCGGTGCGGCGACGAGCATGAAGGCGAGCAGGAACAGCGAGTGCAGCATGCCGGCCACCGGCCCCCGCGCCCCGGCCCGCACATTGGTGACCGTGCGCGCGATGGTGCCGGTCACGCAGATGCCGCCGAACAGCGCCGAGCCGATATTCGCCGCGCCCTGGGCGACCAGTTCGCAGTTCGAGCGATGGCGGCGTCCGGTCATGCCGTCGGCCACCACTGCGGAGAGCAGCGATTCGATCGAGCCCAGCAAGGTGAATGTGATGGCGTTGGGCAACACCGCCCATATCCGTTCCGGCGACATGTCGGGCAGCGACGGCAGGAGCAGACCGCGGGGGATGCCGCCGAAACGGGTGCCGATGGTCTCCACCGGCAGGCTGAACAGGGCGGCGCAGACCGAGGCGAGCGCCACCGCGATCAGCATGCCGGGCCATGCCGGCCGCAGCGCCTTCAGCCCGACGATCACGAGAATGGCGCCGGCGGCGATCGCCACCGCCCCGGCATTGGCGCTCGGCAGCGCCTCGCCCAGCATCCGGAGCTTCGGCAGCAGGTCCCCGGGCTCGGGACCCGGCAGGGTCAGGCCGAACAGGTCGTGCAACTGGCTGGCGAAGATGATGACGGCGATGCCGGCGGTGAAGCCGACGGTCACCGGGTAGGGCATGTACTGGATGTAGGAGCCGAGGCGGAGAAACCCGATAACCAGCATCAGCACGCCGGAGATCATGGTGGCCAGCAGCAGACCGTCGAGCCCGTGCTGGGCGACGGTGGCCGCCACCAGCACGATGAAGGCGCCCGCCGGACCGCCGATCTGGAACCGGCTGCCGCCGAGCAGCGAGACCAGGAAGCCGCCGATGATGGCGGCATAGAGTCCGCGGTCCGGGGTCGTGCCGGAAGCGATGGCGATCGCCATCGAGAGCGGCATGGCGACGATGGAAACCGTCAGCCCGGCAACGATATCGGCCTTGAGACCGTCGAGCCCGTAGCCTTCCCGGAACACGGTGACGAGTTTCGGGGTAAAGGCCTCCGCAAAGCTGATCCGGCCGGAGGCCGGCTCGCCTTGAGGCGCCTGGGAAGCGCGCTCGCTGTTCAACAACGGGAGTCCCTGTCGGGAGATAAGGTCCGGGAAACCGATCTGTAGCACCGTTGGAACCGGGCTGCCAGTGGCATCACGGGCCCCGAGCCGGATTGCCGTTGTGGCGAAGCGGGTTGGCGCGTGGTAACACCGGGCGACACACCGATGACATCACCGACCGGGGGCTGCCCGTTGACCAAGATCGCCACCTTCAACGTGAACTCGCTACGCGCACGGCTGCCGAACATCCTCGAATGGCTCAAGGAATCGGCGCCGGACATCGCGCTGCTGCAGGAGATCAAGTGCACGGAGGAGACCTTCCCCCGGCTCGAGATCGAGGAACTCGGCTACAATATCGAGCTGGTCGGCCAGAAGAGCTACAACGGCGTCGCCATCCTCTCGAAGCAGCCGATCGACGTGTTGCACCGGGCGCTGCCGGGCGACGACGAGGATGACCAGGCGCGCTATATCGAGGCCAGTATCGGCGACCTGATCGTCGCCTCGATCTACCTGCCGAACGGCAACCCGTCCGATGGACCGAAATTCGACTACAAGCTCGGCTGGATGGACCGGCTGATCGCCCGCGCCGAGCACCTGCTGGCGACGGAAAGCGCCTTCGTGCTGGCCGGAGACTACAACATCTTCCCTGTGGACGAGGATTTCTACGACCCCGCGGGGTTCGCCAGCGACGCGCTCTGCCGCCCGGAAAGCCGGCGGAAGTTCCGCACGCTCTGCAATCTCGGCCTGACCGACGCGATACGCTGCTTCCTCAAGGGCCCGCATATCTACAGCTACTGGGACTACCAGGCCGGCGCCTGGCAGAAGGACAACGGCCTGCGCATCGATCACCTGCTGCTGTCGCCGCAGGCCGCGGACCGGCTGGTCGCCGCCGACATCGACCGCAAGCCGCGCGGCCGCGAGAAATCCTCCGACCATACCCCCGTCTGGTGCGAGATCGCATGACGGAGGTACGCCATACCGGCGGTTGCCTTTGCGGCGCAGTGCGTTTCTCGGCAGTCGCCGAGCCTTTCAGCGTCTCCCATTGCCATTGCCGCTCCTGCCGGCGTTCGGCCGGTGCGGCGATGGTCACCTGGGCGACTTTCCGGTCGGGTGAAGTCACCTTCAACGGCCGCCTCGCCTACCACCGCTCCAGCGAGCCGGTGCGGCGCGGCTTCTGCCCCGACTGCGGCACCTCGCTGACCTACACCCACAAGCAACGACCGGACGAGGTCGATGTCACCGCGGCCAGCCTCGACGAGCCGGACAGGCTGCAGCCCCTTGACCACATCCACACCGCCGACCGGGTCTCCTGGATGAAATCCGCCGATGGCCTGCCGGAACACCGCCACAGCGCGCCGGGTGCCGGCGTCGGCCTGTTCTGAGCGCAACATGACCGGCATCCTGACCCGCCTCATCGCCGGCGGCCCGCAAAGGCGGACGCGGCTCCATGACGAGAAAGGCAATTCGACGCCGCTCGGCGACCTGCTGCGCGACGCCCCCGTCTCGATCGCCGGCAACATCCTGGAAAAACTCGGGGTGCAGGGCCCCGCGATCCCCTGGTGGCCGGGCGGGGTGATCCGCGCCATCGAAGCCGCCATCCGGCCGGACTGGCAGGTGCTGGAATTCGGCTCCGGCCGTTCCACCGTCTGGCTGGCCCGTCACGCCGGCCATGTCACCGCCATCGAGGATCATGCGGACTGGTTCAAGCGCATCACCGGCGAACTGCTGGCATCGGGCATCGCCAATGTCGATTACCGCTTCGCCTCCGATCCCGACAGATACGCCAACCCGGAGGGATTCCAGCCGCGGAGCCTCGACCTCGTGATCGTCGACGGCAGCGTGCGCTCCGGCTGCATCCGCACCGCGCTCGACCTCGCGAAGCCGGGCGGCCTCATCTATCTCGACGATTCCGACAAGGACATGACGCTGGCCGACGGCGATACCCGCCTCTGCGACCACCTGCTGGAGGACGCCGCGTCGGCAGGCCGCGGCACGCTGCAGCGCATCACCGGCTTCGCCCCGCGCCAGTCCTTCGCCAAGCAAGGCACGATTTTCCGGGTAACAAACACCAAATAGCCGCATTTCAGCCCTCTGCCTGCCCGTCTTCCGATGCGATATCCCTTTTCGGGGGGATTTCCGCTCAGTGGAGACTTCACATGACACCAACTGCAATCCATTCGCCTGCAACAAGGGTGCGTTCCGCCCTGCCCTTTGCCGGCCTGCTCGCCGCCGGCTTCCTTGCCTCCTGTGGTGACCCGGGCATCGAGGGTACGCTCAGTCAACGGACTTTCAGCCCTCCGGCCGGTCAGTCCGGCCTTCACTATTCGACGCAGAATCGTGCCACCCCGCCCGCCGGCGCCATGCAGAACAACGACCGCTATCCGAGCTATGCCTTGGGTACCCTGCAGGATGTCGCGACGAACCCGGTGTCGACCTTCTCCGCAGATGTCGACACCGCCTCCTATGCAATTGCACGTCGACATATCGCGGAAAGCCGTCTGCCGCCTGCCGGTTCCGTGCGAATCGAAGAAATGGTCAACTACTTCGATTATGACTATCCAGAACCTGCGCCGGGCGGCGAACCTGTCGCGGTCGACGCGGTGCTGATGCCGACCCCGTGGAAACACAATTCGCTGCTGCTCAGGATCAACCTGCAGACCAGGCGCATAGCGTATGAGAAGCGTCCACCGGCCAACCTCGTTTTCCTGATCGACAGGTCCAGTTCGATGAACAGCAATGACCGGATCGGCCTCGTCCGCCAGACGTTCCGTGCGCTGGTGCCGGAACTTCGGGAAGACGACCGGGTCGCGATTGTCGCCTATGCGAGTTCTGCCGAACTCATCCTGCCGCCGACCCCCGGCGACCGGCATGACCTCATCATCTCGGCTGTCGACGGGCTGCAGGCCAATGGTTCCACCAATGGCGATTCTGGCCTCGAGATCGCCTATGAGCTCGCGCGCCAGAATTACAGAAAGGGTGCGACCAACCGGGTGATCCTGGCAACCGACGGAGACTTCAATGTCGGGGCGACCGATGCGCCAACGCTGCTCAAGACGATCCGGACCGAGCGAAAGAACCGCATCTACCTCTCGGTTCTCGGCTTCGGTCTCGGTAATCTGAACGATGCCCTGATGCAGCGGATATCACAGGCCGGGAACGGGGTTGCTGCCTATATCGATTCCGTGGCCGAGGCCCGCAAGGTCATGGCCGCAGAAATGACGCAGAACCTCTATCCCGTAGCCGACGATGTGAAGCTCCAGGTGGAATTCAATCCGGCCCGGATATCCGCCTGGCGGCAGATCGGCTATGAATCCCGGCAGATGTCACAGCGGGATTTCGATGATCCCGACGCGGATGCGGCGGAGATCGGCAACGGTCACGCAGTCACCGTGCTCTACGAACTCTTCCCGGCAGAACCCGTCGCCACAACCCAACCGAAGCTACGTTATGCAAGCCTGCATTCGGGTGAAGACCATAAAGGACTGGAGGGCGAACTGGCCTTCGTCAAGCTGCGCTACCGCGACCCGAAGGACGGCACCGGCAGGGAGATCGTCCGGGCCGTGAATGCCGCCGACCTGTCGCCAACGGTAAAGGACGCACCCGTGTCCGCCCGCTTCGCAAGTGCCGTCGCTGCTTTCGGCGGCATGCTCAGGGGCGAGTTCGAGCCGGATTCCGGTTTCGGTTTCAGCCAGATCATGGACCTCGCCGAACCCGCCGCAATACGGGACGACAGCGGCAACATGGGCGAGTTCCTGCAGATCGTGGAAAGCGCCCGCACGCTCTATTGCCGCGATGCCGGCTGGCAGGCGCAACAGGGAAGGAAGTCCGATATTTGCAACTGACGCCCGGCAAGGAAAAAGGGCCGGCGGTCGCCCGCCGGCCCTTCGTCCGTTTCAACCCTCGCCGGATCAGATGTCGGCGTAGATGTGCTTCTCGGCCTTGGCGCCCGGGTGGGTCAGCGCGCCCTTCTCGGCAGAACCGACGGTCTGGGCGTATTTCCACAGCGCACCCGACTGGTAGTCGGTCTCGCGCGGGGTCCAGTCCTTGCGGCGGGCGGCGAGTTCCTCGTCGGTGAGCGCCACCTCGATGGTGCCGGCCTCGGCGTCGATGGTGATCATGTCGCCGTTCTTCAGCAGGCCGATCGGCCCGCCGACGGCGGCTTCCGGACCGACATGGCCGATACAGAAACCACGCGTAGCACCCGAGAAACGGCCGTCGGTGATCAGCGCCACCTTGTCGCCGGCGCCCTGGCCGTAGAGTGCTGCCGTGGTCGCCAGCATCTCGCGCATGCCGGGGCCGCCCTTCGGGCCCTCGTAGCGGATGACGAAGACGCAGCCTTCGGTATAGGTGCGGTTCTCGACCGCCTCGAAGGCGTCTTCCTCGCAATCGAACACCAGCGCCGGTCCGGTGAACTGCAGTTTCTTCATGCCGGCAACCTTCACGATCGCTCCTTCCGGGGCGAGGTTGCCGCGCAGGCCGACGACACCGCCGGTCCTGGTGATCGGGTTCGCGGTCGTGCGCACGATGTCCTGGTCGGTCGGGAAGGTTACCTTCTCGAGGTTCTCGGCGATGGTCTTGCCGTTGACCGTGATGCAATCGCCATGCATGAAGCCGCCTTCGAGCAACGCCTTCATGATCACCTGCACGCCACCGATCTCGTAGAGATCCTTGGCGACATACTTTCCGCCCGGCTTCAGGTCGGCGATGTAGGGGGTGCGCTTGAATATCTCGGCGACATCGTGCAGGTCGAACTCGATGCCCGCTTCCGCCGCGATCGCCGGCAAATGCAGCCCGGCATTGGTCGAGCCGCCGGACGCGGCAACCAGGGTGGCTGCGTTCTCGAGCGACTTGCGGGTGACGACGTCGCGCGGGCGGATGCCCTTGGCGAGCGCCTGCATCACCGCCTGGCCGGACATCTCGCAGAGCGCGTCGCGGCTTTCGTAGGGCGCCGGCGCGCCGGAGGAGCCGGGCAGCGCAAGGCCGATCGCTTCCGAAACGCAGGCCATGGTGTTGGCGGTGAACTGGCCGCCGCAGGATCCGGCCGACGGGCAGGCGACGCATTCCAGCGCGTGCAGGTCCTCGTCCGACATGTTACCGGCGGAATGCTGGCCGACCGCCTCGAACACGTCCTGCACGGTGACATCCTTGCCGCGGAAGCGGCCTGGCAGGATCGAGCCGCCATAGATGAACACGCTCGGCACGTTGAGACGGACCATCGACATCATCATGCCGGGCAGCGACTTGTCGCAGCCGGCGATGCCGACCAGCGCGTCATAGCAATGGCCGCGCATGGTGAGCTCGACGGAATCGGCGATGCAGTCGCGGCTGACCAGCGAGGACTTCATGCCCTGGTGACCCATGGCGATGCCGTCGGTCACCGTGATGGTGCAGAACTCGCGCGGCGTGCCGCCCATCGCCTTGACGCCGAGCTTCACGGCCTGGGCCTGGCGGCTGAGCGCGATGTTGCAGGGGGCGGCCTCGTTCCAGCAGGTCGCGACGCCGATGAAGGGCTGGGCGATCTCTTCCTCGGTCATGCCCATGGCGTAATAGTAGGAACGGTGCGGCGCGCGCTCCGGCCCGACCGAGACATGGCGGCTCGGCAGCTTCGATTTGTCGAACACCGGTTTGATGTTGTCGTAGGGCATGACGTTTCCTCTGGATTGCCTCTCGTACGATGGGGATGCGCACAATAGTAAAGCCCGGGGGCATTGGCGAGACCCGAGGCGCGGTTTTCCGCAATCGCCCGCAAGGTCGCACGAGGTGAGTCGAATTTGCCGGGCATATTCTGCCGGGCGGCGGAGCCACTACATCTTGGGGAGTCAGAAAGCCCGGTATTTCAACAACTTGATTCTGGCCCGGTTCTTGAAAGCCCCCGGAGGGAAAAGCGGGGTAACCAACTACGGGAGAAATGGCGATGAATGCCGTTTCCGAACTATTCGGGTCCGGCCGGGCAAACCGGCAGGGCCCGCCGGAATCTGAAACCGACCGGCGGATCGTCGAGATCCTGCGCATCCTGCGCGACCACGGTATCGAGGTCACCCCGGTCGCGATCATCGACAATGATGGAAATGAGGTCGAGGGACGCGACTAGCGACCCTCATCCTGAACTCGTTTCAGGACCTCGACCAATTGACCTGAGTATCGGCAGACAGGCTCAGACTGTTCTCTCGGGGTCCTGAAACGAGTTCAGGATGAGGTGATTTACTCCGCCGGTGCCTCCACGATGGCGTCCTCGTGCCGTTCGAAGGGCAGGAAGGAGATGGCGATGAGTCCCACCGTGGCGAAGCCGGCGAGCAGGAACAGCACTTCCGAGAAGCCCTGGTAGGTGTCGTAGAGACGCCCCACCACGTCGACGATGATCGCGGCGAAACCGATGCCGATGACGAACTTCGCGGCGAACACCATGGAGCGCCAGCGGCTGGAGGAATAGCGCGCGAGGATGGCATTCTCCGGCGCCAGGGAGGCGGCATTGGAGGACATCATCAGCGCCATCAGCAGCACGAACAGCGGGCCGCCGGCGAAGCCGGCCAGGAAGATCACCGGCACCTGGATCAGGTAGGTGGCGCCGTAGACCCATTTCAGCGGATAACGGTCGGCCAGCCGTCCGGCGATGTACTGCGACAGGATCGAGGCCGTGAACACGATGGCGGTCAGCGTCCCGGCGCGCGACGCGCTGCCCTGCACCCAGTCGGCCCAGCCGACGGTAACCAGCTTGGGCATCACGTATTGCCCGGTCTGCGCGATCATGCCGCTGAAGAGGATAACCAGCATGACGATGCCGATCACCCGGAACATGTCGCGCCCGCCCGCCGGCTGGTAGGAGACCGCGTCGGTGTCCTTGTCGCGGATGTCGCCCGTCCAGACATACCAGAGGAAGGCAGCGCCCGCGCCGAGGCAGGCCGCGCCCGGCAGGATGAAGGCGTAGCGCCAGCCGGCCATGTCGGTCAGGTAGCCGGCGATGATCGCCGCCCCGCCGACGCCGACCGAACCGAAAATGCCGTTGACGCCGAGCGCCTCGCCCCGCCGCTTGGCATTGCGGATCAGCCAGGCGACCCCGACCGGGTGATAGATCGAGGCGAAGGTGCCGATGAAGAACAGTCCGACCCCGATCTGGAAGGGCGAATTGGCGAAACCGGTCGCGATCGTCGCCGCCCCGGTGCCGACGAAGAACACCGCCATCATGCCGACCTGGCTCCAGCGGTCGCCGAGCCAGCCCGCCGGCAGCGCGGCAAAGCCCATCATCGCGACACCGAGCCAGGCGATGCTCAGCATCTCCCCGTAGGTCACGCCGAACACGCCCGGCAGCACCAGCACCACCGTGCCGTAGAGCAATGTCAGGAGGTGGGAGAAAAGGTGCGCCGTGCCCGAGAAGACCAGCGTCAGCTTGCCGACATTGTCTATCATCCGTTCCCGTCCGCCATGCGAAGCCGCCCTCTGCAGGCGCGGCAGGTCGCAGGTTGCATACATTTATCGATTGCGTCGAGGATATTCCGGCACGCTTGCAGGCCGCAAATGCGCCCGGCGCATGGCAGCCATGCGCCTCAGACCGGCAGCGCCGTCGTCTGCTTGATGCGGTCGAGCGCGATGTTCGACCGTACGGTCGCCACTTCCGGCAGCGCGAGGAGCTGGTGCATCAGCAGGTCGGAGAAGGCCTTGAGGTTCTCCGCCACCACCCGGAGCAGGTAATCGCCGTCGCCGGTCACCGCCCAGCATTCCAGCACCTCGGGGATGCGCGCCACGGCGCGATGGAATCGCCCGGCGGCCGGGTCGGGCCGATGGAACTCAACATCCCCGCCATCCACGGCATCGGCGACAGCCTGATCTATTTCGTC
>JAVKCR010000194.1:0-5987 GCA_040222645.1 Rhodospirillales bacterium | reverse complement strand
GGCCGCTGTCGCGCGACGAGAAGGTGTTGAGCGTCATCCTGGCGCTGGCGCTCGGCTTCTGGGCAACTGACGTGCTGCACGGCATTTCCGCCGCTTGGGTGGCGCTTGCCGCCGGCGTGCTGTGCGCCACGCCGGGCATCGGTCTCGTTTCGACGCAGGATTTCTCCTCGAAGATCAACTACCCCTCGCTGGTCTATGTCGCCGCTGTACTGGGTCTTGGTGCGCTGGCCGCCGATTCCGGTGTCGGCAGCCTGGTCGGCGATACGGTGATCGACCTGATCGGGCTGGAGCCCGGGTCGGATATCCAGAACTTCGCCGCCATCACGCTGCTCTCCATGGTGACCGGTCTGGTGACGACCGTGACCAGCGCGCCGGCGGTGCTGACGCCGCTGGCCGAGGGCCTGCAGGCGGCGAGCGGTCTGCCGCTGATGGCGGTCCTGATGATCCAGGTCATCGGCTATTCGACGATGCTGTTTCCCTACACGTCGCCGCCGACGGTCGTTGCCTTGCAGATCGGCGGGCTGTCCGCTGGGCGGGTAATCCTGCCGACCCTGCTGCTGGCCGCCGCCACCATCGTCATCCTGATACCGCTCGACTATCTCTGGTGGCGCTTGCTGGGCTACATCTAGGCGGTTGCCCCGTGCCGCAGGCTTGCTTGCGGATCCAAGGTCAGGAGACTTCCCGGGATAGGTGCAGTGGTCGGCAAAGTAGTTGCGCGCTGACGGCAAAAATGTTTGGAATTCCGGGTGGCGGCGGTTCACTCTGCGTCATGTCGGGGAAATCGGGGTAGACTGGAACATGGCAGACGACAAGGGTGGCAAGAAGGTGGAATTCATCACGCCGCCGAATACCCTGAAGATGAAAGTGCAGGTGGCGCCGGGCGAGAAGGGTATCGATCTCGCGGCACTTGAACGCGCCGAATCCGTCATCAACGATATGCAGGACAGCTATCTCGAGTGGGTCGAGAACGACCTCAGGAATCTCGAGGCCGCGCTCGTCGAGGCATCGGCGGTCGACGGCGATCTCGCACCGCATTTCGAGAAGATCTTCTCGATCTCGCATGACATCAAGGGGCAGGGCGGCAGCTTCGGCTACCAGATGATGACGAATATCGGCAATCAGCTTTGCCGCTTCATCGAATCGATCAGTACGCCGAACAAGTCCGACCTGCATATCGTGCGCTTGCACTACGACGCCATGAAACTGGTGATCGGCAAGCGGATGGAAGGTGACGGCGGCAAGACCGGCGAGGAACTGGTCGCCGGTCTACAGGCGGTGGTCGCGAAACTAAAGGCGCGCTGAAGCCTGACGATCAGGCGGTCCCGAGAAACCTTTCTTCCGCCATACGGTCGGCGACCTCGTTGGTCGGCACGCCAAGTAGCGAGGCCTCTTCGAGAATGGCTGCTACTGTATCACCGATCTGCGCCACACGCTCCATGATGGCCGCCTCGCCGCGGGGATCGTTCTCCAGCGCGATGTCGATGACGCCCCCGGCATTTATCACGTAGTCGGGAACGTAGACCTTGCCGCGTTCCAGCAATTCACGTCCATGCCGGTCCTCGGCAAGCTGGTTATTGGCCGAGCCGGCAATGATGGGTGCGGCAATCTGCGGGATTGTCCGGTCGTTCAGGATCGCCCCGAGCGCACAGGGGGCGAAAACATCCGCCTCCACCGCATAGATGTCTTCCGGCTTGACTGCTGCAGCGCCGAAATCCTCGACCGCGCGCGTCACCATATCCGCATAGATATCGGCGACGACGAGATCCGCGCCCGCCTCCGCAAGATAGCGGCAAAGCCGATGCCCGACATTGCCCAGGCCCTGCACCGCGATGCGTCGTCCATTCAGGTCGTCGGATCCGTAGACCACGCCACAGGCGGCCTGGATGCCGCGAAAGATGCCGAAGGCCGTTGCCGGCGATGGGTTTCCGCTTCCCTTCGACAGGCCACGAACATGTGCGGTGGAGCGGGAAATGATATCCATGTCGGCGACACTTGTGCCGACATCCTCCGCCATCAGGTAGCGGCCGCCGAGGCTATCGACCAGCCGGCCCATGGCATGCAGCAGATCCTCGGTCTTGTCGGTGCGGGCATTGCCGATGATCACCGACTTGCCGCCGCCGAGGTCGAGGCCGGATATGGCGGACTTGTAAGTCATGCCACGCGACAGCCTGAGAGCGTCCTGCACGGCTTCGCGTTCGTAGGCATAGGGCCACATGCGGCAGCCGCCGAGCGCGGGGCCGAGCCGGGTGTTGTGGATCGCGATGATGGCCTTAAGACCGGTTTCCCGGTCGTGGCCGAAGATCACGGCTTCATGACCGTCGAAGGACGGATTGCTGAACAGTACATTGTCGGATGCTGTCTCGACCATGTCGGAAGCATTCATGTCAAACCTCCAATCTATGTGTTTATTATATTCACAATCATCGTCTTTGGTCAGTGGCGATCCCGGATATTTGAAAGGACGCATGAATATTTGCCGAGAGCGCCAGATTCCGTCTCATTGTTTCAGAAGTAGCACCCTCCCGGGCAGTTCCATTTCCCGCCGTCATGTCCGACAGGCGAGTTGCATGACAAGAAGCGGATTTTCCGCGGCACGCGGAACCGGCTTTCTGATGCCGACAAACATCTGAAAGGAACGGTCAGAATGGAACTTCGCGACAAGACGGTCATCGTCACCGGGGCGAGCAGCGGTATCGGCGCTGCGGCGGCACAGTTGTTCGCCCGGGAAGGGGCGTCCCTGGTGCTCGCCGCCCGCCGTGGCGACAAGCTCAACGAGATCTGCGACACCATCCGCGGTCGCGGCGGACATGCGGTCAATCTGGCAGGCGATGTACGGGATGAGGCCTACAACAAGGCGCTGGTAGACCTTGCCCTGTCCGAGTTCGGCAGACTGGATGGTGCTTTCAACAATGCCGGTTCAATCGGCGAGATGACGGAGATCGCCAAACAGGACCTGACCGGCTGGCGTGACGTGATCGACGTCAACCTGACCTCGGCCTTTCTTGCCGCCCGGTACCAGGCACCGGCGATGCTTGCGGGCGGCCGCGGTGCGATCCTCTTCACATCCAGCTTCCGCGATGTTCCTGCTCGGAGATCGCGCCAGTTTCGTAACAGGTGCAGCCATTCTCGCCGATGGCGGAAACTCGATCTCGAAGGTCTGACGAACGTCCCTTCTTTGCGCCTTGCCCGCCCCGATGCGCTATGCTGCAACGGGGCGGAATTCAGGGGAGGAAGGGACGAATGCCGGCTGAACGGGTGATACTCGACTGCGATCCGGGTCAGGACGATGCGGTGGCGATATTGCTGGCGCTGGCGTCGCCGGTCGAAATCGACCTGCTTGCGATCACCACGGTCGCCGGCAATGTCCCGCTCGACCTGACTTCGAAGAATGCGCGCCGGATCTGCGAACTTGCCGGACGACCGGACATGCGGGTCTATGCGGGTTGCACCCGGCCGATGGTCCGCACGCTCACAACCGCGGAACATGTCCACGGACGCACGGGTCTTGATGGCAGCACCCTGCCGGACCCGGTCATGAAACTGGCGGACGGCCATGCTGTCGACTTCCTCGTCGAGACCATCCGGTCAGAACCCGAGAAATCGCTGACACTTGCCGTGACCGGACCGATGACCAATGTCGCCCATGCGCTCGTCCAGGCGCCTGAAATCGCCCGGCGGCTGAAGCGCATCGTCCTGATGGGCGGTGCATGGCAGGACGGCAATGTCACCCCGGTGGCGGAATTCAACGCCTATGCCGACCCGGATGCGGCGGCCGTGGTCTTCGGCTCCGGCGCCGATATCGTGATGTTCGGTCTCAACGTGACGCACAAGGTGATTACGACGCCGGAAAGGCTGGCGGCTATTCGTGCCATCGGCGGCGCTGTCGGACGCGAGGTGGGCGCCATGCTCGGCTTTTACAATCGCAATGACCCGGATCGCTATGCCGGCCTGACGGGCGCACCGTTGCATGACCCCTGCACGATCGCCTGGCTCATTCGCCCGGACCTGTTCACGGGTCGGCGATGCCATGTGGCCGTGGAATGCACCAGCGACCTGACCCTGGGTCAGACCGTGATCGACTGGTGGCGGCGGACCGGCGATATTCCCAACGCGATGGTGATGGACCAGGCCGATGCGGACGGATTCTTCGATCTCGTCATCGGCCGCCTCGCCAGGCTGCAGGGAACGCTCAACGCCTGAGCGCGCGCTCCAGGAAATCGAGCCGGTCCTGCCCCCAGAACAGCTCGTTCTCATAGAGGTAGCTCGGGGCGCCGAACACGCCGACGGCGATTGCCGCCTCGGTGTTCTTGCGGATGATTGCCCTGGTTGCATCAAGGTCCGCTGCCTTGTCGAGCAGGGTCTTGCTGTCGAGACCGAAGCCTTCGAGAACCGACTTCAGTTCGCCGGCATCGGCCATGTCGCGTTCTTCCGCCCAGACCGAGCGCATGATTGCATGAGAGAGGCTGTGCCCGTCTGCACCGGCTTCGGTCGCGGCCATGAAGGCGCCGACGGCAAGCGTTTCGTCGAAGGGCCAATGGGCGGGTTTCAGGTTGATATCCATCTCCCGCCAGGCGCCCCAGCGTTCCATCTCGATCAGGCGATAGGCCTGGCGTTCCGGAGACCGCTTGCCGAGCGGCAGGCCGCCGGTTGCCGCGAAAATCTCGAGGAAGTTGCAGGGGAAGAAATTCACCGATGTGCCGGTGTCCTTGCAGATACGTCCGAATTCCGGGCTGCCGAGATAGGTCCAGGGGGACGTGAACGACAGATAGTAGTCGACATGCTTGGCCATGCCCGTTTCTCCCTTGTAGGTTCGCGCGCGATGATGGTCGAGAGTCCGGGCAGCGTCCAGAACGGAAGCCTGTTATTTATGGAAACCGAATCTTAACGCTGGATCGGCGAGCCTTACAGCCAGGTCGCGATGCGACAGTCGTGTCGCGCTAGGTATGAGGAGGCGCGTCATGGCGCTCGACCATATTTTTGAAACAAATGACGGCCAGCTTGCGTTTGAAGTACGGATCTACAATCAGGAGGTCCGCGAGCTGGTGAAGGACAACCGCCATCATGAGATCTTCGACGACCAGTGGGCCGACAGCCATCGGCACGGTGTTTACGCCGTCAACGAGGACGAGGCGAAGTCCATTGCCGAGAACCGGTTTCCGGCCTGTGACGGGTTCGTCATCGAGGACGTTTCGCCGCGCGGCTAGTCTCGCCCTGGCGGTGCTGCTCATTGCGGCCCTGCCGGCCGCCGCCGCCGAGGAGAAGAAGACCGGCAGCGTGATCAATTTCCAGGTCGAGAATGACCTGTTCGGCGGCAATACCGACCGGAACTACACCAACGGCGTGCGCGTCACCTGGCTGTCCGCCGAAGGCGATGTGCCGGACTGGGTGTCGTTGCCGGCCGCCCAGGTACCGTTCTTTGCAAGCGGCGGCAAATTGCGTGTCCTGTTCGGCCTTGGCCAGAACCTCTATACTCCGACCGACATCACCGTGCGCGAGATACAGACCGATGACCGGCCTTACGCCGGCTGGCTCTACGGGAGTGTCGGTCTCGTCTCTGACAACGGTACCATTCTCGACAACCTGCAGCTCGATATCGGCGTTCTCGGCCCGGCGGCGCTCGGCTCGCCGGTGCAGGAATTCGTCCATGACCTGATCGATACCCGCGACCCGAGCGGCTGGGACAATCAGCTGAAGAACGAACCGGGCCTGGTGCTGTTCTATGAGCGCAAATGGCGTTCGATCCTGGAATTCGACACCTTTCTGCCGGGCTTCGGCGTTGATGCTACTCCACATGCCGGGGCGGTGCTCGGCAATGTCTTCACCTATGGCGCCGGCGGCCTGACCCTGCGATTCGGACAGAACCTGCCCTCCGACTACGGATCGCCGCGTATCCGCCCGAGCCTGCCCGGCTCGAACTTCTTCGTATCCGACGGGTCTTTCGGATGGTACCTGTTCGCCGGACTCGAGGGACGCGCGATCGCCCGCAA
>JAVKCR010000193.1:0-4944 GCA_040222645.1 Rhodospirillales bacterium | reverse complement strand
GGTCCTGGAAGATCATCTGCATGCGCCGTCGCATGGCCCGCAGGCGCGATTTCGGCAGCGTCGTGATGTCCTCGCCGTCGAACCGGATCGTGCCCTCGTCCGGGTCGATCAGGCGCAACGCGAGACGGCCCACGGTCGACTTGCCGCAGCCGGATTCGCCGACCAGCCCGAAGGCCTCTCCCCGCCCGACGGAGAATGAGACCCCGTCGACCGCGCGCACTACCGATATCTCGGCGCCGAAAGGCCCGCGGCGGGTCTCGAAGAATTTCCGCAGGTCCGCGATCTCGATCAGCGGAGGCGTCGCTTCCGGCTGCCCGGTCATGCCCCGCCTCCGGGTGCGCGCACCCAGCAGGCCGCCTTGTGGCCGGACCCGACGGTCACCAGTTCCGGCGGCGCCAGGTGGCATTCAGGGCGGACCTCCGGGCACCGGCCGGCAAAGCGGCAGCCTGCCGGCATCCGGTCGATCGAGGGGACCGAGCCGCCGATGGGCGCGACCGCCGCGATATCCCGGTCCGGACGCGGGATCGAGCGCATCAGGGCTTCCGTGTAGGGATGCACCGGGTTGGCGAAGAGTTCGCCGACATCGGCGGTTTCCACGATCTCTCCCGCGTACATCACCGCCACCCGGTCGGCGACGGCGGCGACCACGCCGAGGGAGTGGGTGATCAGGATCATGCCCATGCCGTGGGCCGCCTTCAGATCGGCGAGCAATGCCAGCACCTGGGCCTGGATGGTGACGTCGAGCGCGGTTGTCGGCTCGTCCGCCAGCAAGAGGTCTGGTTCGCAGGCGAGCGCCATGGCGATCACCACGCGCTGGCGCATGCCGCCGGAGAATTCGTGCGGGTAATCGCCGACCCGGCGCGCGGCAGACGGGATGCCGACCATTTCCAGCAGGCGCACGGCCTCGGCTGTCGCAGTCTTCTCGTCCATATCCCGGTGAAACATCATCGGCTCGGCGATCTGGAGGCCGATCGGCAACACCGGGTTCAGCGCGGTCATCGGCTCCTGGAAGATCATCGCCATGCGGTCGCCGCGCAGCCGGCGCATGCCCTCCTCGTCGAGCGAGACGAGATCGCGCCCGTCGAGGCGGAGCGCATCCGCCGTCAGCCGGCAACCCCTTTCGGGCAGGAGGCGCATCAGCGACATCACGGTGATCGACTTGCCGCAGCCGGATTCGCCGACGATGGCCAGCGTCTCGTTGCGCGCGACCTCGAAGGAGATGCCGCGCACCGCGGCATGCCAGTTGCCCGACACCCAGAACTCGGTGGTCAGGCGCTCGACGGAGAGCAGCGTGGCGGATGCGGCGCCGTCCATCACAGGTCCTTCAGCTTGCGCAGGCGCGGATCGACGGCATCTCGGAAGCCGTCCCCGAGCAGGTTGAGCGCCATCACCGCGAGCAGGATGCAGATGCCGGGAAACAGGCTCATCCACGGCGCCTGGAAGATATGCTCGAAGCCCTCCCGGATCATGCCGCCCCAGGTCGGCGTCGGCGGGCGCACGCCGAGCCCGAGGAAGGAGAAGCCGGCCTCGATCATGATCGCGTTGGCGGTCCAGAGCGACGCCATGACGAGGATTTCCGCCAGCACGTTCGGCACGATATGGAAGACCATGATGCGCAGGTCGGAATAGCCCATCGAATGACAGGCCTCGATGTAGGCGCGTTCCTTGATGGCGATGGTCGGCGCACGCGCGATGCGGGCGAATTTCGGCACCAGGGTGGCGGTGATGGCGATGATCACGTTGGGCAGGCTCGGGCCCAGCAGGGCGACGATGATGATGCCCATGATCAGCGTCGGGAAAGACAGCATCACGTCCATGAAGCGCATGATGGCGGTGTCGACATAGCGGCCGTAATAGCCGGCGATAACGCCGAGGCTGCCGCCGATCAGCATGCCGAGCGCGACCGACAGCGTGCCGACCAGCAGCGAAATGCGTGCGCCGTAAACGGCGCGGGAGAACAGGTCGCGGCCATACTGGTCCGTGCCGAACCAGAACTCGGCCGAGGGCGGCTTCATGCGCCGGAGCACGGACTGGTCGATCGGGTCGAACGGGGTGATCAGCGGGGCGGCAAAGGCCATCAGGGCGAGCACCGCGAACAGGCCGAGCCCTATCCAGGACAGCTTGTTCTGGTTGAAGGCCTGGGCGAGGTTCGCCAGCCGGCCCCGGCGGCGCGGCGGCTCCAGCCCATCCCCGGTGCCGGTCGCGGTGCTCATGAGCGTTTCACCCTGGGGTCGATCAGGCTGTAGGAAAGATCGGTGAGCAGGTTCACCACGACGATGATCAGCGCGTAGACCACCAGCAGTCCCTGCACCATCGGGTAGTCGCGGTTGTCGAGCGAACCGATGATCAGCGAGCCGAGGCCCGGTCGGGTGAAGACGGTTTCGATCAGCACCGAATTGCCGATGATCAGGGCGAAATAGAGCCCGACGATGGTGACCACCGGGATGAGCGCATTGCGCAGCGCATGGCGCATCACGACGATGCGGCGTGGCGCGCCCTTGGCCCTGGCGGTGCGGATGTAATCCTCGCCCAGCACCTCCAGCATGGAGGAGCGGGTGGCGCGGGTCATCATCGCCACCAGCGACAGCGCACCGGTCAGCGCCGGCAGGAAGAGTTCCCGGAAACTGCCGCCGAAGCCGCTCGACTGGCCCGACGAGATCACCGGGAACCAGCGCAATTGCACCGCGAACAGCAGGATCAGCAGGATGGCGGCGAAGAACACGGGGATGGAAAAGCCGATCAGCGACAGCACGCGGGTGATGTAGTCGAACATCCGGTTGCGGTAGAGCGCGGAGAGGATGCCGAGTGGAATGCCGATCACGCAGCCGATCAGGATCGAGGCGATGGTGAGTTCGATGGTATAGGGCAGCACTCGCGCGATTTCGCCCAGCACCGGCCGGTTGAAGACCAGCGACTGGCCGAGATCGCCCTGCAGGATGCCGGTGATGAAATCGAGATATTGCTGCCCGACCGGCAGGTTGAGCCCGAGCTTCTCGCGCAGCGCCTCGACCGCCTCCGCGGTCGCGATGTCGCCGAGAATGGCATAGGCCGGGTCACCCGGCAGCGTGCGCATGGTGAAGAAGATCACCGTGAGCACGGCGAGAATGGTCGGCGCGGAGACCGCAAGGCGGCGCGCAACGAAGAAAGTCGTGGGGTTGCGCGCCGCCAGTTGACGGAGGGTCATTCAGGTATCGTCCGTCCCCCGGTCACCGGGTGATCGTGGTCATCTCGGTGATCGGCGGGCCGAGGTTGAGGGTGCCTGTCAGCTCGTAGCCGTAATCGAGCGTCGCGCGGCGTCCCCAGACCTGCTGCAGTTCGAAGATCGGCACCACGCAGGCTTCCTCCATGATTTTCACCTGCGCCGCCTTCCACGAGGCGGCCTGCGCCGCCGGGTCTGCCGCCGAGCGGGCGGCATCGATTTCCGCGTCCGCCGCCTTGCAATGCGAGAAGTTGGTCTGCGCCGTCGCGGTGCCGACGATGGAGCCGGAATGGAAGAACGGCGTCAGGATGGCATCCGCCTGCGGGAAGGGAGCGGCGCCGTAGATCACCAGCGGGCTCTCGTTCTTGCGGATCAGCGCATGCCAGGCGCGGTGGTCGATGAAATCGACCTCCAGCGTGATGCCGACCCGGCGAAGCTGTTCCATGATCAGCTCGAACGGCACCTTCAGGCTGCCGATCTTGGTGGTCGGCACCTTCAGGGTGAGGCCGTCCGGGAAACCGGCTTCCGCCAGCAGCGCCTTCGCCTTTGCCTGGTCGAACGGATAGGCCGGCACGTCGGTGGTCTGGCCGAGGAACCCGCTGGGCACCGGCGAGGCGAGCTGGCGGGTGATGTCCTTGCCGATCAGCAGCTGGAACTCGTCGCGGTTGATGGCGTGTCCGATGGCCTTGCGCACCCGGATATCGTCGAGCGGCTTGACGCTCTGGTTGAGGTGCAGCATCCGCGACTGGCTCGGCGCGAAGATGTCGACCTTGATGGTATCGCCGTACTGGCCCTTCATCCGGTCGACCCAGTCCTGCTCGCGCCGACCGTAGAACAGGTCGATTTCGCCGGAGGCGAAAGCGAGCTCGCGGGCATTGTCGGACGGAATGTACTTGTAGTTGATGCGGTCGATCTTCGGCTTGCCGCGAAAATAGCCCTCATGCGCAACCAGCACGGTCTCGCTCTTCGGCGTGTAGCTCTCGAACTGGAACGGACCGGTACCGATCATCACCGCCTTGACGTCGGTGCCGAGTTCCTCGGCCGCCTTCTTCGAGATGATCAGCCCACCCGACGGGTCGGCAAGGACACCGGTGAAGGTTGGAACCCGGTCGGACAAGGTGATCCTGACGGTGTAGGGGTCAACCGCCTCAAGACCCGAGATCACCCCGAAAGTCGAGGCGAAGCCGGAGGTTTTCGGATCGCGCGCCTTCTCCAGGGAATAGACCACATCGGCGGCGGTGAGTTCGCCGTAGCCGTGATGAAACTGCACGCCCCTGCGAAGCTTCACGGTCCAGACGAGGCCGTCGGGCGAGCCGATCACCTCCTCGGCGAGATCGAGTTCGATGTCTTTCGGGTCCATGCTGCCCGGCTTGAAGCGCATCAGCCCGTTGAACATGTAGCCGAACAGCGCCCGGTCCTGCCCGCCGCCGGACAGGTGCGGGTCCAGCTTGTTGGCGTCGGCGCCGAACGCCCCGACATTGATCGCGGTTTCGGCGGATGCCGGCGCCGAGACGAACAGCATTGCGGCAGCGGCCAGCGCCAGCCCGAAACGTCCTGAATTTCTCATGATTGCATACCTCCTCCTGGGGACGCCCCGGTGGAGAGCGCCTTCCATTCCCTGGAGGCAAGGTTAGACCGATTAAGCCGGTCATCCAAAATCAAATGTATTTGGGGACTGACAAATTAATTTTTCGATCGGGCGCCCCCCGCTCCGCCGGCCTGATAAAAACGGGGCGGAAGCGGCG
>JAVKCR010000192.1:0-7921 GCA_040222645.1 Rhodospirillales bacterium | reverse complement strand
CGAGGCGAGATTGATGATGGCGCCCCTGCCCGCCGCTTCCATGTGCGGCAGCACATGCTTGCAGGTCATGAAGACGCTCTTGAGATTGTAGGCGATCTGGCGATCCCAGTCCTCCTCGGAGAGCGTCACCGGACCGCCCTTGGCGGAGCCGCCGACATTGTTCACCAGGATGTCGATGCGGCCGTAACGTTCCATGCAGGCATCGACCATCGCCTTGATGGAGGCCTTGTCCAGAACGTCGCATATCTGGCTGGTCATCGACCCGCCAAGCTCTCCCGCCCGCTCCAGCGTTTCCGCGAGCGCGTCGGCCGAGATATCGCAGGCGAGCACGCTGGCGCCTTCCTCGGCAAACCGCACGGCGGTCGCACGGCCGTTACCCCATCCCGGACCGACGCAGCCCGCGCCGGTAACGATCGCAACCTTGCCTTCAAGCCGTCCGGCCATCTTCCCTGTCCTTTCTCAGAAACCGTAGAGGCGCGCCGGATTGTCCGTCATCAGCGCCTTGAGCAACGCCGGTTCCGGCGCCATGCGCCCGATCAGGTCGACAAGATCGCCGTCATCCGGGATCGGGCCGCGATGGTTGGGATGCGGGAAGTCGGTGCCCCACAGCACCTGCGCGGGAAATTCGCGCACCAGCGCCGCGGCGAACTCGACCGCGTCGTCATAGGGCGGGCCGGTGCGGGTCGAGCGGTCGCAGCCCGACACCTTCACATAGCGGTCGGACGCCTCGTCCAGGTAGCGGCGGAGCGCCACGAAGGGCGCCTGGGCGAGACCCAGCGAGGCATCGACACGGCCGATATGGTCGACCACAACCGGCACGACGGACTTCCGCAGCTCGGCGGTGACGCTGTCGATCAGGTCGGCCTCCATGTGCACCTGCAGATGCATGCCGGCATCGGCCAGCCGCGGCGTCATCGCCACCACCTCCTCTATCGGTGCGCCGGCGGCGATGTGGCGCATGAAATTGAATCGCACGCCCCGGAAACCCTGGTCGTACAATGCCTTCAGTTCAGCAAGCGGCACGTCGACCGGGGTCAGGGCGACGCCGAGATAATTGCCGCCGCCGGAGGCGATGCCGTCCGCCGTCGCGCTGTTGTCATAGCCGTGACAGGCCGATTGCACGATGACGCAGCGTTCGATGCCGAGCTTGCGGTGCAGGGCGTATAGCACGTCCTTGGAGGCTTCCTTCGGCGGCGTGAAGGAGCGTTTCTCGGCGTAGGGGAATATGTCCGTGGGGCCGAAGACATGGCAATGCGTGTCGCAGGCGCCGGCCGGCAGTTTCAGGTCCGGTATGCGCGACTCTTCTTTGTAGCCCTGTTCCTGGCTCATGGATGGCGGTCCTTCCTGGTCTTGGTCATGAGGCTTCAGGCCGGTTTCGGCGGGTCGACCTCGAAGGCGTTGATGGTCATCGAGATCAGGCTGTAATAGCCGAGAACGCCGACCAGATCGATCAACCGGTCCTGTCCCAGGCACTCCAGCGCCTCGGCATAGAGCAAGTCGGAGATCCGCCGGCTCAGGTTGAGTTCGCGGGTGACGCGGTAGACGACGCTCTCCTCCATTGTCGCGAAGTCCGGGTCACGGTCTTCGGCCAGGGCAGCGATGACGTCATCCGGTACGCCGGCCTTCTGCGCATGCGGCACATGCGCCCCCCATTCGTAGCCGGCATCCCAGATTCGCGCCGTGGCCAGGATCGCGAGTTCGGAGAGTTTCGGATCGAGCGAGGTGTCGTACCGGCAATAGCGCCCGAGCGCCTGTGCGGTGTCGGCGAGGCCCGGGCGATTGAGCCAGACGGCGAGAGGACCACGCACGCCGCCGCGCGGGCCTGAGGCGATCTCGTTGTAGATCCGCAATTGCTCGGGGCTGAGACTGGCCGGGTCGACCGGGGGAATACGGGCCATGGATCGGCTACCTTCTCTGCTCAGGCGGTTTCCGCGGCGGTGCGGTCATAGGCCGGCACGGCATTCCGGAACTCATCGAGCCAGTCGACCAGCACCGGCCAGCGCGCGCGCCAGTCGATCTGCTGGCGCCAGTCGGCATAGCCGAGCGCGCAGGCCAGCGTCACCGAGGAGAGCAGCGGCGCCTTGAACTGGTCGAGGCTGTCGACGACCGCCGGGAAGCCGCGTTCCAGCTTGCCGTACTGGCGATCGAGCCAGACCGGGCTTGTCTGCTCCGGTTCCCGGAAGCGTTTTTCGTAGGCGATCAGCAGCAGCGCGTCGTTGATGCCCTCCGCAAGGGCGGCCAGCGTCAGCTGCCGGAAGCGCGTGTCGGCATCGCGGGGAATGATGCGGCCGTCGCCATAGGTGGTCTCGAGATAGTCGACGATGACCCGGCTGTCGTAGATCACCTGCCCGTCTTCCCGGATCAGCGCCGGAATCTTGCCGAGCGGGTTGATCTGGAGAAGCGGGTCTTCCGGGTCGACGGTATTGGCGTGCTGCAGCGTCATCCGGTCGTTGAGACCGAGCAGGTCGACGACCATGCGCGCCTTGCGGCCATAGGGCGAGGTGACGGAGGTGACGAGCGTGAACATTCGGAGGGGAACCTTCTGCGAAAGACTTGAACTCAGTTGCGCATCGTATTCGGCAGGTAGAGCGCGATCTCGGGAAAGATACAGATCAGCAGCAACATGAACATGCCGGCAATGAAATACGGCGTGAGCCCCCGGAAAACGTCAGACAGTTCAACCTGCCCGTTGGAGGCGCCTTGCACCACGAAGCAGTTGATGCCGACCGGCGGCGTCACCGCGCCGAGTTCGCAGAGCAGCACCACGAAGACGCCGAGCCAGATATCGTCGAAGCCGAGCGAGATCATCACCGGATGGGTGATCGGCAGCGTGATCGCGAGCAGCCCCGGCGCATCCATCAGCATGCCGAGAAAGAGGTAGATCAGCACGACGATACCGACAACCACCCAGCGGTTGGTCTCCAGACCCGTGAGAAAGCCGCCGAGCGAGAACGCCAGTCCCGAGAGCGCCAGGAACTTCGAGAAAACGATTGCCGCGATGATGATGGCGAAGATCATGCCGGTGGTCTTCACCGTCTCGATCAGGGTGTTGGTCAGTTCGAGCTTCTTGAAACTGCGTTGCCGCGCGAGCGCCAGCAGCATGGTCACCGCCGCCCCTACGGAGCCGGCTTCGGTCGGTGTGAAGAAACCGAGATAAAGCCCCAGGATGATTGTCGAAATCACCAGCAGCATCGGCCCGACGAGGCGCAGCGACCAGAGCTTTTCGGCCAGCGTGAAATTGAGGTCCACCTTCGGCGCGATGGCCGGATCGATGGTCACCCAGATCCAGGTGGCGCAGCACAGGATGATGGCGAACAGGAAGCCCGGGATGATGCCGGCGATCAGCAATCCGCCGATACTGGAATCGGTGAGGATGCCGTAGACCACCATCAGCGCGCTCGGCGGGATCATCACCGCCAGCGTGCCGGAGATCGCGATCGAGGCCGCGGCAAGCCGCTTGTCATAGCCGCGCGACAGCATTTCCGGCAGTGCCAGCTTGGTAAAGACGGTCGCCGTCCCGACGCTGGAGCCTGCGGCGGCGCCAAACGCGGCCGCCCCGATGGTGGTCGAGATGGCGAGCCCGCCCCGCATCCGACCGAGCCACTTGGTGGCGGCGTCGAACATGTCCTGGCCGAGGCCCGCGCGCATGGCGAAGAAGCCCATCATCAGGAACATCGGGATGACGGAGAAATGGAAGGAATGGGTGGTGTCGAAGAACACGTTGCCGACCAGCGCGCTCGCCGCCTCGAAGCCGGCGATCGCGGCGAGCCCGCCGGCGCCGACGATGGCCAGCGCCACCATGACATTCGCGCCGTAGAGGATGGCGACGAACAGGGCAACCGTGCCGACAATGCCGATCCAGAGGTCGTCCATCAACTTTTCCCCTGTTTCATGTCGCGTATCTCGCGGACCAGTTCGACGACGAATTGCAGGGTCAGGACGGCAAGCCCGATACAGATCATCAGCTTCACCGGCCAGAGCGGATAGGTGATCTCGCCCCATTCCTGTTCGTTCATGTCGAGGGATTGCATGGCGAAGCCCCAGTTGGCGTAGGTCGCCCAGGCGAAACAGGCCACGCCGAGCAGGTGGCCGAACATCCGGGCCAGCCGCCGCGCCCCGCCGGTCAGGTGCCGGGTGATGACATCGACGCTGATATGGCCGCCCGCGCGCTGGGTATAGGCCAGCGACAGGAACACGGCGAGCGTCAGCAGCGACTGGGTGAATTCGAAAGCGCCGGGGATCGGGGCATTGAGGAACTTGCGTGTGAGCGTGTTGGTGACAACCAGCAGCATCATCACGAACAGCAGGATGCCGGACAGGGCCGCCATCTTCGACTGCAGCCAGTCGAGTGCGCGGTCCAGGGGATCGGCGTCAGATGCAGGCGGCATAGTTTCCATGCCTCTTCTCCGGAAAAGGTACCGGGCGCGCCGGATCAGGGGGGACGGCGCGCCCGGCTTAGTTCGGGCAGATCAGAACTTCATTTCGGAAGCGATGGCCTCGCCGGGGAGTCCGGCAGCGTTGGCCTTGTCGATCCACGTCTTGCGGATTTCCTGAACGCCCGGGTCATTGACCAGCGGAGCCGCCTGCTCGACCGGGAAATCGATGACCTCGATGCCCTTCTCTTTCCAGCCGTCGAGAATGTCTTCGGTCTGCAGTGCCAGTTCCACCGAGTAGCGCATGACATGCTCGCGGCCGAGACCGTCGAGAATGGCCCTGGTCTGTTCGTCGAGCGCATCGTACTTCTTGCGGTTCATGGTGATCATGTGGCCGAAGGAGGCGCCGAACGGGAAGCGGATGTAGAATTTGCCCACTTCGTCGAGCTTCCAGCCCTTCGCCAGCACCGGGCCGATCGGTGAGCAATCGAGGATGCCGCGCTGCATCGCCTCGTAGGCTTCCGAAGACGCCAGCGACACCGGGGTCGCACCCATGGCGGCGACGATCTTCGGATAGGCGAAGCCGTAGGTACGGATGCGCTTGCCCTTGAGATCGGCGAGATTGCGGATCGGGCTGGTGCAGATCAGGCCATAGGATTCGAGCGGCCGGACGCCGATGAGCTTCAGGTTGTACTTCGCCATCTCGGCGTCGAAGGCCGGGTACTTCCGGTGCCACTTGTGCATCATCTCGCCGATCTCGACGGTCGAACTCGGCTGCGGGATGAAGAAGCCGACCGCGTTGTTGATCGGGAACTTGTCCTGGAAATACGGGGTGATGATGTCGCCGATATCGCCGACACCGGCGCTCAGGGCATCGGGAATCTCGCGCGCCTTGGCGACGGAACCGCCCCAGAAGACGCGGAATTCATGCTGGCCGCCGGTACGCTTGTTGAATTCCTCGACGAACCACTTTGTGGTGATGGATTCGGCGTCGTTGGCGCCTTCCGGCTTGCCGGTGATCCATTTCAGGGTTTCCGCCGACGCGGGCGCGGCGACAAGAGCGCCGGCCACGACCAGGCCGGCCGTGGCAACGCCGAGGGTACGCAGTGTGTCACTGAGTTTCATTGTGTCCTCCTTGAATGTTCCCGGGAGGCTTTTTCTCGGCTGCGCCGGACCTCCTCACGGCCAGAGGATGTGCAATGTCCGTACATATGGCAAATAGAATAAAAACATGTTATCCATGCTTTTTTGAGATTTATAATCCGAAGATGTCCGGACCTATTAGAGAATGCCTTCCTCGTGCAGGTCGGTAACCACGCTGCGGGCGATCCGCGCGACCTCGTTGAAACTGCGGTTGCCGGCACGGTCCATGCGCATCAGCACGCAGAGTTCCCACAACAGCGGCGGGTCGAGAAGGTTGGCAACAAGCCTGCCGGCCTCGATCTCGTCGACGACGGCGCTGCGGGTCAGCACCGTGGCTCCGATACCGTCCGCCACCATGGCCTTGGTGATCGAGACGCCGTTCACCGAGGCGGCGATCGTGAAATTGAGACCATGAGCCCTTGCATAGCCGTCGAGAAGCTGGCGAAGACCGAACGGCGCCTCGGGCAGGATCAAAGGGTGGCCGGCAAGGTAGTCGGCCGGAACGGGGTCGGGCAAATCGGCGCCGGCCGGGGCGATGTAGTACATCGGCTCGCCGATCAGCGGCATCGCGTAGAGTTCCGGCAGGACAACCGGATCGTGGACAAGGCCGATGTCGATCTCGTTCCGGAGAACGCCGCTGTAGATGTCGGCGCTGTAGCTCTCACGGACGGCAAGCTGGATGTTCGGCCATTTCTCGCGGCAGGTCGCGAAGATGCGCGGAATCAGGGTGACTCCCGCCGTCGGCGGCACGCCGATCACCACCGGCCCCGACGGTTCGACCAGCAGCGAGGAGACATCGTCGCGGACATTGCGCATGGACTCGAGCATGTCCCGGGCATGGGCGACGAAGCGGCGGCCGGCTTCGGTCATCTCGAGCCCCTGGCGCCGGCGCAGGAACAGGGCGCCGCCGAGCTCCTCCTCGAGGTTGGCGACCTGCCGGCTGATTGCCGACTGGGCGATGTTCAACTTGCGGGCCGCGGCAGTGAAACCGCCCTCCTCCGCGACGGTTATGACGTATCTCAGGACGCGGTGATCGAACATGGCTTTCTCCCCGGCTCGGCGCAATCTGACCATGCGGACCGGCCTTCGTCGATAGGCGGGCGGGAAGTTTGGAATTCCATGAATCCGTTCGGGTAGCTCGTGGCGATATCTGGTAGTCTGGCCTGCAGCCGAGTCTGCGGGGCGCCGCCGGTGCGGGGGAACGTTCCGTCCGGGAGGACAGGGGCGGCTGAACCAAGGATGAAGGGGAAGCAGGTCAACGTGAGCAGGAATATATCGAACCGGATCAACCGGTCGTTCGCCGTTGCGCTCGCCGTTGCGCTCGGCTTCGGAACTATCGTCAATGTCGCAGCTGCACAGGAAGACCAGGCGGAACCGGGCGGCGCGCGCATCCTGCCGGTCACCGCGCTGAAGGTCGAGAAGTCAGCTTTCTACGAAGTCACCGAGCAATATGTCGGCCGCGTCGTGACGCGGCGGTCCAGCGATCTGGGCTTCCAGAATTCCGGGCTCCTGAAAACCGTGCTTATCGAGGAAGGCGAACGCGTCGAACAGGGAGACCTGCTCGCGGAACTCGACACCAGCCGGTTCGAGGCGCATCGCCGCGAACTGCAGGCCGAACTGACCCAGCACCGCGCCACCCTGCAGGAGACCCAGGCACGGCTCGAACTGGCCGAGATCACCACCAGCCGCCGCGAAAGCCTGCTGAAAACGGAAAACGTTTCCCGCCAGCTGGTCGACGAGGCCCGCTTCGACGTGCAGGCGCTGCAATCGGCGGTGCGCGCCAACCGGGCCGCCGTCGACCGTATCGCCCAGTCGATCAAGGTGGTCGAGATCGACATCGACAATTCGAAGATCTACGCCCCCTATAGCGGCACCATCGTGGCCCGCATGGCGGATGAAGGAACGGCGCTGGAGGCGGGCCGGCCGCTGTTCACCCTGATCGAGGACAACGTCAAGGAAGTCCGCATCGGACTGCCGACGGATACCGCCGGCCGGCTGATTTCAGGGCGGCTCTACAACATCAAGGTCTCCGGCCAGACTCACGAGGCGCTGCTGCGCTCGGTGCTCACCATGGTCGACGCGCGAACGCGGACGGTCCCCGCGATCTTCGAGATCGCCGAGCCGGAATCCGCGCGCTCCATCCGCTCCGGCGAACTGGCGCGCATCGAGATCGACATCCGCATCGAGGATGAAGGTTTCTGGCTGCCCGTCGACGCCCTGATCGGCGGACGTCGCGGGCTGTGGAACGCGATGGCGCTTGACCCCGCCGCCGAGGCCGAGGGGCTCTACAGGGCCTCTCGCCGCGAAGTGCAGGTGCTCTACAGCGAAACCGAGCGCGTCTATGTGCGCGGCGCCATCTCCGACGGCGACATGGTGGTGGCGTCCGGCCTCCATCGCGTGGTGCC
>JAVKCR010000191.1:0-6609 GCA_040222645.1 Rhodospirillales bacterium | reverse complement strand
CCGCAAGGGCCTCGCCGACACGGCGTTGAAGACGGCCAACTCCGGCTATCTGACCCGCCGTCTGGTGGATGTTGCCCAGGACTGCATCATCACCGAGCCTGACTGCGGCACCAAGGCCGGCCTGACGGTGACGGCGGTGGTGGAAGGATCGGACATCATTGTGCCCCTGTCAGAGCGTATCCTTGGCCGGTCGGCGGCAGTGGATATTCATGATCCGGTGTCGGGCGAACTCATCCAGAAGGCTGGCTCGCTCATTGGCGAGGCTGATGCCGAGCGGATTGAGGCGGCCGGGCTGGAGACTGTGAAGATCCGTTCCGTTCTGACCTGCGAGTCCCAGGTCGGTGTCTGCGGCGCCTGCTATGGCCGCGATCTGGCGCGTGGCACGCCGGTCAATATGGGTGAAGCGGTCGGTGTCATCGCGGCCCAGTCCATCGGCGAGCCGGGCACTCAGTTGACCATGCGCACCTTCCATATCGGCGGTGCGGTGCAGCGGGGCGCCGAGCAGTCCAGCATCGAGGCGGCACACGACGGCGTCATTGATATCCGCAACCGCAACGTGGTCATCGCCAGCGATGGCGCGCCGGTTGTCATGGGACGCAACACGGAAATTGTCCTGACCGACAGCGAAGGCCGCGAGCGCGGTCGTTATCGCGTACCGTATGGCGCTCGTCTGCGGGCCGATGATGGCGCCAGCGTCCAGCGCGGCACGATCCTGGCGGAATGGGATCCATACACCCTGCCCATCATTACGGAACGTGAAGGCTTCGCCCACTACATGGACCTGGTGGACAATGTCTCGCTGCGTGAAGTGATGGATGAAGCCACCGGCATCACCAACCGCGTCGTCGTTGACTGGAAACAGCAGCCGCGCGGTTCGGACCTGCGTCCGCGGATTACGCTGCGCGACGACAAGGGCGAGGTGCTGAAACTGGAGAATGGACTGGAGGCGCGCTACTTCCTCAGCGTCGATGCGGTGCTCAGTGTGGAGAACGGCCAGTCTGTGCGGGCTGGTGATGTGCTGGCGCGTATCCCGCGGGAAGGCTCCAAGACACGTGACATTACCGGCGGTCTGCCGCGGGTGGCGGAGCTGTTCGAGGCGCGCAAGCCCAAGGACTATGCGGTCATGGCCGACATTGATGGCCGCATCGAGTTCGGCAAGGACTACAAGACCAAGCGTCGCATCTCCATCGCGCCAAGCGAGGCCGACCAGGCGGACGGCGTCGAAACCGTGGAGTACATGATCCCCAAGGGCAAGCACATCAGCGTCCAGGAAGGCGACTTCGTGGAGAAGGGCGACCTGCTGCTGGATGGCAGCCCGGTTCCCCACGACATCCTGCGGGTCATGGGGCTGGAGGCCCTGGCCGCTTTCCTGGTCAAGGAAATCCAGGACGTCTATCGCCTGCAGGGTGTGCCGATCAATGACAAGCATATCGAGGTCATTGTCCGGCAGATGCTGCAGAAGGTGGAGATCACCAAGCCGGGTGACAGCACCTTCCTGGCCGGCGAACAGGTGGATCGGGCGGAGCTGGACGAGGTCAATGTCCGCGTCGCGGCTGACGGCGGTGTGCTGGCCGAAGGCACGCCGGTGCTCCAGGGCATCACCAAGGCCAGCCTGCAGACCCGCTCCTTCATCTCGGCAGCGTCGTTCCAGGAGACCACCCGCGTCCTTACCGAGGCGGCGGTCAACGGTAAGATCGACCAACTGTCGGGCCTTAAGGAAAATGTCATCGTCGGCCGTCTCATCCCGGCCGGCACCGGCCGTATGATCGCCGGCATGCGCGAGATCGCCGCGGCGGAGGACAAGGAGTTCCAGGCCCGGCTGGAAGAGGCGGAAGAGGCGCGCCAGGCGCTGCTGGCCGAATCGGCGGCAGCGGACGTGGCGGCCGCTGAGTCGGCGGAACAGTCCAGCGCGGCCTGACGCCCGGTCGCCTGCCGGCGGTCCATCAGGGGCGGAAAAGCCCGGTTTTCCACGGTGTCCCGGTCTTGCCGGGTGTGGAGAGGCGGGCGGCAGTGGTGGGGTGGCAACCGCATGGGTGCGGCGGGCCGGTCCACCATATTGGCCCGCCGGGTTGGTCCACCAGATTGCGGGACCCGGGCCTGCCGGCTGACCCTTGCCGGCTGGCCCCCGCCGCCGGATATGAGCGGATTTTGCCGGCTGCGGTGGCCGGCCGGGCCGGGTCCCAAGCGCCGGGTGGAAAAGCCCGTAATTCCGCCAGCATTTCCTTGACGGCCCGGTGCCGTCTCCATAGTATGCGCCGGCCGCTGGGGCCCGGACTGCCTGATGGTGATTCGGGGCCGAATTGCGGCGAAGACCATAAAGAACCAGGCCGGGAAACCGGCCAGGAACGGCCGGGAAAACCGGCGACGATCCGCAGGGTGCAAGGCGGGGGGCCGCTGGTTGCACCCTGGTTGTTTTGTGTTTGCAAACGGGCTGTTTGCTGGCACGGCCGCCTATCCGGGTCGTTCGGATCGGCAGTGTGCAAGCCGGCAGTGTGCGAGCAGGCTGAAAGCGTCCTCCGGTTCAAGGTGGGGGCAAACGCCGGCGGTGTCCGGTGTGGTGAGACGGGGTTGAAGTGAAGCCAGGCCGGGTTTGACAGGACACACGGGACGGAAATGCCGACAATCAATCAATTGACTCGCAACGGGCGCAAGTCGCCACCGGTGCGCAACAAGGCGCCGGCGCTGCACGGCAACCCGCAGAAGCGGGGCGTGTGTCTGCGTGTCTATACGACGACGCCGAAGAAGCCGAACTCCGCGCTGCGTAAGGTCGCCCGTGTGCGGCTGACCAATGGCGAGGAAGTCATCAGCTACATTCCTGGTGAAGGGCACAATCTGCAGGAGCACTCCGTCGTGTTGATCCGTGGCGGCCGCGTCAAGGATCTGCCCGGCGTGCGTTATCACATCGTTCGCGGTACGCTCGACACCCAGGGCATCGCCGCCCGCGGCGCGGTAAAGGGCGATGTCTTCGTCGTCGGCTCCATCGGCCTCGTCATCGCGCTGGTCGCGGCCTTCGTGTTCTTCCCGGTCGGACGCATCCTGACCAGCGCCCTGCAGGACAATGACGGGCTCTACTCGATCGCGGCCTTCCTCGAGCGTTTCACCGAGCGGAAGATCTGGGGGCTGGAATGCACCTATTCCTCGGTCAGTTGCGGGGCGGCCTGGAACTCGCTGGCGCTGGCCATCCTCGTCGGCGCGGGAACCACCCTGCTCGGGCTCGCCTTCGCGCTCGTCGCGACCCGGTCCGGCTTCCGCTACCGCAAGGTCCTGCGCGCGCTCACCATCCTGCCGATCATCACCCCGCCCTTCGTGATCGGGCTGTCGATCATCCTGCTGTTCGGCGCCTCCGGCACGGTGACCCAGTTCATCGGCGAGGCGCTCGGCATCGAGCTCGGCCGCTGGGTCTACGGCCTGCCCGGCATCTGGCTGGCCCAGATGCTCGCCTTCACCCCGATCGCCTTCCTGGTGATGATCGGCGTCGTCGAGGGTGTCAGCCCGTCGCTGGAGGAAGCCTCCCAGACGCTGCGCGCCAACAACTGGAAGACCTTCACGACCGTCTCGCTGCCGCTGATGCGGCCGGGCATCGCCAACGCCTTCCTGCTCGGCTTCATCGAGAGCATGGCGGATTTCGGCAACCCGCTGGTGCTCGGCGGCAATCTCGACGTGCTCTCGACGGAGATCTTCTTCGCCATCGTCGGCGCCCAGAACGACCAGGGCATGGCCGCCGTGCTGGCGCTGGTGCTGCTCTCCTTCACGCTCACCGCCTTCTTCCTGCAGCGCAAGTGGCTCGGCCGCAAATCCTACACCTCGGTCACCGGCAAGGCGGATTCCGGCACCCATTCGCCGATGCCGGACCGGCTGAAATGGCCGGTCTACGGCGTCACCATCGTCTGGACCGGACTGACCATCGTCGTCTATTTCATGATCATCTACGGCGGGTTCGTGCGGCTCTGGGGCCTCGACAACACGCTGACCTTCAAGCATTACCTCACCGCCTTCGCCATCGAATGGGGCCCGCAGGGGCTGCACTGGAAGGGGTCGGCCTGGGATTCCTTCTTCACCACGATCACCATCGCCACGGTCTCGGCGCCGCTGACCGCCGGCATCGGGCTGCTGACCGCCTACCTGCTGGTGCGCCAGCGCTTCGCCGGCAAGGACGCCTTCGAGTTCGGCACCATGCTGAGCTTCGCCATCCCCGGCACGGTGATCGGGGTCAGCTACATCCTCGCCTTCAACGTGCCGCCGCTGGAACTCACCGGCACCGGCGTGATCCTCGTGCTCTGCTTCATCTTCCGCAACATGCCGGTCGGCGTGCGTGCCGGCGTCGCCTCCATGTCGCAGCTCGACCGCAGCCTCGACGAGGCATCCCTGATGCTGGGCGCGAATTCCTTCTACACCTTCCGCAAGGTGGTCCTGCCGCTGCTGCGCCCGGCCATCATCGCCGCCCTCGTCTTCTCCTTCGTGCGCTCGATGACGGCGATCTCGGCGGTGATCTTCCTCGTCTCCGCCGAATACGACATGGCGACCAGCTACATCATCGGCCGGGTGGAGAACAACGATTACGGCCTCGCCATCGCCTATTGCTCGGTGCTGATCTACGTCATGCTGGGCGCGGTGCTGCTGTTCCAGCTGCTGGTCGGCGACCGCAAGCTCGGACGGCGCACGGCGGAATCGCGGAAGGCCGCAAAACCGAAAGCCCAACCCGGAGGCGCCGGCGCATGAGCATTACCGGAAAGGCGGCATCCGTCGTCTTCGACCGCGTGACCAAGATCTACGGCGACATCGTCACCGCCGTCGAGTTCGTCTCCTTCACCATCGAGGCCGGCCAGCTGGTCACCCTGCTCGGCCCGTCCGGCTGCGGCAAGACCACCACGCTGCGCATGATCGCGGGCCTCGAGATGGCCTCGTCCGGGCGCATCACCATCGGCGATATCGACGTCACCAGGCTGCCCGCGACCGACCGCGACGTCTCGATGGTGTTCCAGTCCTACGCGCTGTTCCCGCATATGAGCGTCGCCGAGAACGTCGCCTACGGCCTCAACGTCTCCGGCGTGCCGAAGGCGGAAGTGGCGGAGCGCGCCGATGACGGTCTCGAGCTGGTCGGCCTGAAGGGCTATGGCGCGCGCATGCCGGCGGAGCTGTCCGGCGGCCAGCAGCAGCGCGTCGCGGTCGCCCGCGCGCTGGTGCTCGAACCCCAGGTGCTGCTGTTCGACGAACCGCTCTCCAACCTCGACGCCAAGCTCCGCCGCCAGGTGCGCGAGGATATCCGCGACATCCAGCAGAACCTCGGCCTGACCTCGGTCTATGTCACCCACGACCAGGAGGAGGCGCTCGCCGTTTCCGACCGCATCATCGTCATGAAGAACGCGGTGATCGCCCAGGAAGGCTCGCCCCGCGACCTCTACGAGGCGCCGGCCGACCTCTTCGTCGCGGACTTCATCGGCGACGCCAACACCATCGAGGTCGAGATCGCCTCGGTCACCGGCGACGTGGCGCAGATCCGCCTCGGCCCGCTAACCGCGGAGCTGCCGTCGCGCGGCATGACGCCCGGCCCGGCCCATCTCGCCATCCGCCCGGAATCGGTGCTGCTCGATGCCGCCAGTCCGGCGAGCGGACTGCCCGGCGCCATCGCCAAGGCGACCTATCTCGGCAGCCACATGGAATATACCGTCACCACCGACAGGGGCGACCTCTTCGTCATCGCCGGCGACGTGGTCAACCCGCTGCCGAAAGGCACCTCCGTCGGAATCACGCTGGCGGATCACGGGGTGACGCTGGTGAGCCGCTGATATTCAGCGTTGAATTTCAACAGGCCGTAAACCCGCAAACGGGATTCCCGGTTCATCGAGGATGTGATTCGAACGCCGGAAGGCCTCCAGCGTATCCGCTCCCGCCCCGCCGGTGAGCCAATCATGACCCTTGCCGCCGGTCAGCCAGTCATCGCCCGCCGCACCGGCGAGCAGCACGTCGCCGTACCCCGTTGTCAGCAGCCGGTCCGCCCCGTCGGTGCCGATGACGTTCGACGCCTCGATCCTGCGCGCATCGTATTCTCCCGCCGCACCGTTGACGGTGAGCAGTTCCGATTCATCGTCGAACTCGATCCGCTCGTTACCATCAGCATCGGTGTAGGTCCGGAATCCGAAATCGGAGATCCGCAGCCCGACATTCCAGAGCACGCCGGTCGCCCCGCCGCCGCGCCCGAAGGTGGAGGTGCCGTTCAGGACATTGCCGTCCTCCAGTTCCTCCGGCTCCCCGTCCGCCCAGAGATCGATGGAGGTGATCCCGGCCTCCGCCAGCGTCCGCAGTTCCCCTTCATCCGATTCACCGTCCTGGTCCAGATCCTGCCAGACACGGAACAGGTTCCAGTGCGTGTCGTTGGAATCGAGTACTCCATTTGCGTCGGAATCGTACTGCAGCCGCAAACCTTCGAGATCGGTGTCCGCCACCGTTCCGATGGTGAAGTTGATCTCGCGACCCTGCTCGATGATGCCGTCGGCGCCGGAGGTCGTGCCATCGGCGGCGAGGTCAATGGCAAGCAGGCCATCATTGGGAGCGACCCAGCCAACGTTTTCGCGGTAGCCATCACCGTCCAGATCGTAAAATGCGGTAGCC
>JAVKCR010000190.1:0-3781 GCA_040222645.1 Rhodospirillales bacterium | reverse complement strand
GATCGTCGCCGCCCGTGCGGGCGCGGAATGGGCGTCGATCTGGCTGAGCCGCTCATGTATCTCGGCGAGCCGGTGGGCATCGGGATGGGCTTCCAGTTCCGCTTCGAGCGCGGCGCGCTCGGTATCGGCCTCCAGCACGGTCTCGACGAGGGTCCTCTCGCCGTCGGGCGCTTCCTGCGCGACGGTGGCGAAGCGGCGGCCGGGCTGGATCGAGACCGAGCCGGATTCCGGAGATATTTCGCCCAGGATGAGTCGGAACAGGGTCGACTTTCCGGCGCCATTGCGGCCGACGAGACCCACGCGCTGGCCGTCGGAAATCGCGACGGTGGCATTCTCGAAGATAATCTTGCCGGCAATCCGGTAGGTCAGGTCGTTGATATGAAGCATGTTTTCAGGGTCTCGGAAATACGCTCAAAGCCGTGGTTGCGGGGGCATAGCGTCGCCGCTATAAACCCGCGCGCCGTAACTTGAGGGCAAAGAGAGTTTTAGCAATGGCAATCGAACGTACACTATCCATCATCAAACCGGACGCAACCCGCCGGAACCTGACCGGCAAGATCGTCGCACGGTTCGAGGAAAAGGGTCTGCGCGTCGTCGCTCAGAAGCGCGTCCGGCTGACCCGCAAGCAGGCCGAAGGTTTCTACGCGGTCCACAGCGAGCGGGCCTTCTTCGGCGACCTTTGCGACTTCATGACCTCCGGTCCGGTTGTCGTCCAGGTGCTGGAAGGCGAGGACGCCGTGAAGGCGAACCGCGATATCATGGGCGCCACCAACCCGGCGAACGCCGCGGAAGGCACCATCCGCAAGGATTTCGCGGAAAGCATCGAGGCGAATTCCGTGCACGGTTCCGACAGCGTGGAAAATGCCGCGATCGAGATCGCGTATTTCTTCGCGCAGACGGAGATCGTCGGCTAACCGGCCACGATCTTCCGAGGCGCTGTAATGAAAAAGGCCGGCCCCGCGAGGGACCGGCCTTTTTAATTCCGGTGAACCGGGTCTCAGAAGACCACGAGATACGGTAGGGCTACAGCGAGGACGTCGCCCACGACGCCGACCCAGACCATGAACTTGTTGAACGAAACCCAGGTCTTGACCTGGGTATCCATATCGACTTTGCCGCCTTCACCGCTCACGTCGCGAACTCCCCTTGAAACTTGCGCCGGCCGCCCGGCGTCGAACGGCGCCAAAATAACCGAACCGACGGTGTTTCCAAGTGATTATTGCTGATTTCCGGGCGCCGGGGCGACGATGGCGTCCGTGCCGCCGCCGATGCTGGCCGGATCGGTGAACACGACCCGGTCGCTCACGGTGCGGATGCGCCCCTCCGCGATCAGCCGCACCGCCTGCGGATAGATCCGGTGTTCCTGCACCAGGATACGCGCGGCGAGGCTGTCGGCATCGTCGTCCGGCAGCACCGGTACGGCGGCCTGTACGATGATCGGGCCTTCGTCCATCTCCGGCCGGACGAAATGTACCGTGCAGCCGGCCAGCCGCACCCCGGCCTCGATGGTCCGCTGGTGGGTGTCGAGTCCCTTGAAGGAGGGCAGCAGCGAGGGATGGATGTTGACCAGCCGGTCTTTCCAGCTGCGCACGAACTCGGCGCTCAGGAGCCGCATGAAGCCGGCGAGGCAGACGCATTGCACGCCGGCGGCCTTCAGTCGCCGGTCGAGTTCCGCGTCGAAGCCTTCGCGGTCTGCGAAATCGCGATGCTCGATCACGTCGGTGGCGATCCCGGCGGTCGCCGCGCGTTCCAGACCGTAGGCGCCGGGCTTGTTGGAGATCACCAGTTCGATCTTCGCCGGGAAATCTTCAGTGGCGCAGGCGTCGATCAGCGCCTGCAGGTTCGATCCGCGGCCGGAGATCAGGACTCCCAGTTTCAGCACGGCCAACCCGCCGGAATGTCGTAGGTCACCGCCTCGCCATCGCCGCGCGGACGCAATTCGCCGATGATCTCGGCCCGGTCACCGGCCTCGCGTATCGCGGCCAGCACCGCCCCGGCGTCGCCGGGCCCCGCCACGACGACCATGCCGATGCCGCAATTGAAGGTCTTCAGCATCTCGTCGGCCGGCAGTTCCGCGATCTTCGCCGCCCAGCGGAACATCGCCGGCAGTTCGAACCGGGAGAGGTCGATATGCACGGCGATGTCGTCGGTCAGCACCCGGGGAATGTTCTCGGTCAGTCCGCCGCCGGTGATATGGCAGAAGGCCTTCACGCCGCCGGTTTTCATCGCCGCCATGCAGGTGTTGATGTAGATGCGTGTCGGCGTCAGCAGCGCCTGGCCGATCGTCGTCGCGGGATCGAAGGGCGCCGGCGAGCGGTAACCGAGGCCGCTGCGGTCGACGATCTTGCGAACCAGCGAATAGCCGTTGGAGTGGAAGCCGGAGGAGGCGATGCCGATGACCGTGTCGCCGACGGCAAGATCGGTACGCGGCAGCATCTCGTTGCGCTCCACGGCGCCGACCGCGAAACCTGCGAGGTCGTAGGTGCCGGGGGCATACATGTCCGGCATCTCGGCGGTTTCCCCGCCGACCAGCGCGCACCCGGCCTGCCGGCAACCCTCGGCGATGCCGGCGATCACGGTCCGCGCGGTCTGGACGTCGAGATGACCGGTCGCGAAGTAATCGAGGAAGAACATCGGTGCGGCGCCATGCACCACGAGGTCGTTGACGCACATCGCCACAAGGTCGATGCCGATGGTGGTGTGATCGCCGGTCTTCTCGGCGATAATCAGCTTGGTGCCCACCCCGTCGGTGCCGGAAAGCACCACCGGATCCTTGAAACCCGCGGCTTTCAGGTCGAACGCGGCCGCGAATCCGCCGAGATTCTGCATCACGCCGGGCCGCCTGGTGGAGGCGGCCAGCGGCTTGATGCCCTCGACAAGCGCGTCGCCCGCCTCTATATCGACGCCAGCGGCTTTGTACGTGAGAGGACGGTTGCTGTCCTGTTCGCCCATCTCGCAGATCCAGTGTTGTTGAAGGGAATCAGGCCATGAGGCGGCGCAACATATCGAATGTGGGCCAGCCGGTCCATGCCGGTTTCCTCGCCATCGCGGCTTTCCTGTTCGGGGCGGCGCAGGCGCTGGCGCAGGGCGCCCCCGATCCGTACGAGGTTCTCGGCGTGCCGGTGGACGTCACCGCCGCTTCGGCGCAGGCCGCCCGCACCCAGGCGCTGGCCCAGGGACAGAAGGCCGCCTTCGAACGGCTGTTGCGGCGCCTGACCGTGTCGGGCGACCACAGCCGGTTGCCGCAGATCGCCACCGACCAGATCGTCAATTACGTCCGCGACCTCTCGGTCGACGAGAAGACCTCGTCGGTGCGCTATGTCGGGCAGATCAACGTCCGCTTCCGCTCGGCGGAAGTCCGCCAGCTGCTGCGCAACTACTCCGTTCCCTTCGCCGAGACCGTCGCCAAGCCGACGTTGGTCCTGCCGGTCTACGAGACCGAGGGCGAGGCGCGGCTCTGGGACGAACCCAATCCCTGGCGGGCGGCATGGCAGCGCGCCGATATCGGCCAAGGCCTGCTGCCGATGACATTGCCGCTCGGCGACCTGCCTGATCTTTCGACCATCACGGCGTCCCAGGCGATCGGTGGCGACGTCGACCGCATCGCGGCGATGTCGCAACGCTACAGCGCCGATTCGGCGATGGTGGCGACCGCCTCGATGCGCGACGACCCGCTCGCCGGCGGCAAGGTCATCGAGGTGATCGCCTCGCATTTCACGGGCGGCACGGTCGGCGGCGTCTACAACCAGACCTTCAAGGTCGCCGAAGGCGAGGCGGAGGA
>JAVKCR010000189.1:0-3622 GCA_040222645.1 Rhodospirillales bacterium | reverse complement strand
CTCACGCGGCCCGGCGTTGCGGGTCGGCGTAGGCGCGGTCGCAGTAGGCGAGCGGGGTCACGGCGGCGATGCGGGTGGCGAGGATCAGGCCGGTGAACATCGCATGCGTGCCGAAGCCCTGCTCGCCGGCCAGCCGGCAATCCATCACGGTGGCCGCGTCCTCGAGCGCCGGAGCGCCGGTTTCCAGCCTGAGCCAGCGTCCGAGCGCGAAACGGCCGGCCTGGTCGAGCCCGCCGCGGCCTGCGAAGGTATCGGACATATCCTGCTGGGTGCCCGACAGCACGTTGACGCAGAAGCATCCGTTCCGGCGGATGGCGCGGGCCGAATCGCAATCGGCATAGACCGAAACCAGCACCGACGGCGGTTCCGCCGATAGCGACATCACCGCGCTGACCGTCTTGCCGAATCGCCCGGCGGGGCCGTCGGTGGTGATGATGGTCACCGGGCTGACCACCTGGCGCATGGCGGCGCAGAAATCCTCGGCGCTGACCGGCGATACGCTATCTGTTGTCATCCGCAATTCTCCTGCTTCCCTCCTCCTGAACTTGTTACAGGACCTCGACCAACCGGCCTGAGTCTGTCAACGAAAGCTCAAGCTTCTCTCGAGGTCCTGAAACAAGTTCAGGATGAGGAGGGTGGATGATAATCGCTGCATATGTAAAATATGATTTTCGGCTCATCAGAATCAGAAATTATTATGCAATATACCCTGAAACAGCTCCGCTATGTGGTCGCCGCGGCCGAGGAGGCCAACGTGACGGCGGCGGCGGCTCGACTGAACGTCTCGCAGCCTTCGGTCTCCGCGGCGATCCGCCAGGTGGAGGAGGCCTTCGGGGTGCAGCTCTTCATCCGTCATCATGCCCGGGGCCTCGCGCTGACCCCCGCCGGCCGCCGGGTGGTGGCGGAGGCGCGCGCGCTCTTGTCGCAGGCGAACGAGCTCGAGGCTCATGCCCGCGGCTATGCCAGCACCATCGCCGGGCGGCTCGACATCGGTTGCTTCACCACCATCGCGCCCTTCCTGATGCCGCAGCTGATCTCCGCCTTCGCGGGTCGGCATCCGAACGTCCGTGTGCGCGCGCATGAGGGCGATCTGCAGACCATCACCCAGAACCTGCTGGCCGGCCGGTTCGAGCTCGCGGTGATCTACGAACTCGGCCTCGATCCCGCCCTCGAGACGGAAACGCTCGCCTCGGTCACGCCGTCGGCGGTGTTGCCGGCCGGCCACCCGCTGGCCGCCAGGGAAGAGGTCTCGCTGGTGGAGCTGGCGCGCGAGAAACTGGTGCTGCTCGACCTGCCGCACAGCCGCGAATATTTCCTGTCGATGTTCTCCTCGCGCAACCTCGCGCCGGTGATCCGTCACCGCACCGAGAGCTTCGAGATGGCCCGCGGGCTGGTCGGCGCGGGCGAAGGCGTCGCCCTCCTCAACCTGGTCCCGGCGAGCAACGTCACCTATGGGGGAACCGAAGTGGCGGTGCGGCCGCTGGCGGAGAGACCGCCGGGCCTGCGGATCGTGCTGGCGCGGCCCGGGCAGCTGCGCCTGTCGGCGGCGGCGGAAGCGTTCCGCACGATCTGCCGGGAAACGCTTGCCGCGGACTAGCGGGAGAGCAGGATCATCACGATGCCGATGACGATCAGCGCGATGCCCAGCAATTCCATCGCATTGGTGCGCTCCTTGAAGAAGAAGTAGCTGGCGATGAAGGTGAAGACGAGCTCGATCTGGCCGACGGAGCGGACCAGCGCCGCATTCTCCATGGTCATGGCGATGAACCAGCAGACCGAGGCGGCGAAGCCCGCAACACCGACCGCGCCGGCCCATTTCCAGTTCCGCAGCACCGCGGTGATCTGCCCGGGCTCGCGCAGGCGCAGCCAGATCGCGCCGACGATGGTCTGAAAGACCAGGGCGACGACGAGGGTGAAGGCCGCCCGCACGAAGACGTCGCCTTCCGGCAATGACAGGGAGGCCTTGCGGAAACAGACCACGCTGCCGCCGAGAAAGGCGCCGGTCACGATGCCGACAACCGCCGTCTTCGATCCGAGGCTGGTGATCATGGACCGGAAGGTCACCGAGGTGCGGGCCACCGACAGCGCGATGACGCCCCCCACCGAGACGATGACCGCCAGCCAGCCGATCAGCGACAGCTCGTCGCCGATGATCAGATAGCCGAAGATCGCCACCTGCACGGTCTCGGTCTTGGAATAGGTGGTGCCGACCGCGAAGTTCGAGAAGGAGAACATCCAGACCAGCATCCAGGTGAAGGTCATCTGGAGGATGGCGCCGAGTATGACAAAGAACAGGAAGGTACCGTTGACGCCGGGCGCGTCGACGCCCTGGAAATGCAGTACGGCCCAGCAATAGACGATCGCGAGCGGGGCGGCATAGCAGAACCGGGCATAGGCCGAGCCGAAATCGCTCAGCCGGCCCTTGAGGTGCTTCTGCAGCGCCGAGCGCAGGTTCTGGAAGAACGCACCGGCAATGGTGATCGGAACCCAGGCTTCCATTCTTGTCTCCGGAGGCGCCTGGGTTCCGGGACCGGATCAGGCGGCAAGTTGGCCGATGCTGGCGAGCACGCCGGGCGTCGGCAGCTTGTAGCGGTGAAGGTTGGAACGAATCAGCCGCTCCACCTCCATCATGCCGAGGTCATCCATGATCGCGCAAGGCGGGCGGGTGAATTTCAGCGCCTGGGACGCCCCGAAGTCGACATCGGCGGCGGTCGCCACCTGCTCGTCGAGGCATTGCAGCACGGCGAGGAAGGTGCCGCCCATCAGCATGTCGGCGATCTTCTTGTCGGCGGCCTCGTCGGGTGCGGTTTCCTCGCCGATCTCCCAGTCGAGTCCGTAGTCGCCGATGCGTTCCATCTCGCGCGCCGGCGCGTAGAACGGCCCGAGCCGGTCGAGATTGCGGATGGCGTTGAGGTTGATGCGCGGCTTGATCAGGTTCATCACCAGGAACGGGCCGGCGGCGGCCCCGAAGGTCTGCCGCGCCACGCGGTCGATATCGGCAATGGTGCCGAGACCGGCCTCCAGCGCGCGCACCGCCTCGTTGGTGTAGGGGCAGAAGAAACGGTTGATGGCGAAGCCCGGCGAATCCTTGCAGAGGATCGGCCGCTTGCCGATCGCCCTGGTGAAGTCGAGGCCGGCGGCGATGGCGTCATCGTGGCTGGCGTCACCGCGGACCACCTCGACGATGGGATTGATCTCGGCCGGCGAGAAGAAATGCAGGCCGAGGAACCGCTCCGGCGCCTTCACGTGGCGGGCGAGCCCGCTCACCGTCAGGCAGCTGGTGTTGGTGGCCAGCCACATGTCGCCGCGCACCCGTTCGCTCAAGGCCTCGAACAGGTCCGCCTTCAGCTTGAAATCCTCGAACACCGCTTCGATCACCATGTCGCAGGCGGCGAAGACATTCATGTCCGACACGGTCTCGATCCGGTCGGCGATCTCGCGCGCCGCCTGCGACATGGTGATAGAAGCGGTGTTCGAGGATTTCAAGCTGAAGGCGGGCCTGTTCGAGGCCTTGAGCGAACGGGTGCGCGGCGACATGTGGCTGGCCACCAACACCAGCTGCCTGACGGTGAGCGGGCTCGCCCGCCACGTGAAGGCGCCGGAGCGGTTCCTCGGCCTGCAT
>JAVKCR010000188.1:0-18179 GCA_040222645.1 Rhodospirillales bacterium | reverse complement strand
GCCGGCTGGTCGGCGGCGGTCAGCGGGTCGACCATGCCGATGGTGTGACGGGCGGCGATTTCGGTGGAGGGTTCCAGCGCGCCGAGGAAGCCCGGCATGTCGAACCCCTCGAACTCGGGCAGCAGCATTGCCGGCTCGATGCCGGCCAGCCCGGCGCTGACCGCCCCGGCAAGGGACAGCCCGCCGATACGGCAGAGCGCGTCCATGGCCGCCCGGTCGATCAGCGCCGGACCGAACCCGGCAACCAGCGGGTTGAGGCCGTCGCCGGCTGACGTCGCGAGGTGGCTGTCGTAATGCGCCGCGTAATGGCCGAAGGCGGTGTTCAGGCCGCCGGCCAGCATTGCGTCGGCATAGAGCCCGAGGGCGCGGCGCAGCTGGTTGAAGTTATCCTCGTTGGAGAGGTCCGGATTCTTGTCGAACCATTTCGGCACCATCAGCTCCGCGGCCACGCCCCAGCCTTCGCGGCCGTCCTCGGTCCGGATGCGGCAGCGCACGAAAGCCTGAGGCGCCTCGCGCAAGGTGACGATGCCGAACCGGAACGGCAGCCGAAGCGTCACGTCGCGCTCGTGGAGGCGGATTTCCTCGATGGTGAAGCGGAGCGCGTTCATGCGGCCAGCGCCTCCATGATACCCCGGACATAGGCGATGGAGGCCGCCGCGCAGGCGCTGCGGTCCGGTTCGTAGATGAAGGGTTCCATGGCGACGATCCGGTCGTAGCCGGTCTCCGCCAGCGCCTTCAGGACCGGGGTGAAATCGTCGTCGCCCTGGCCGGGGCCGCGCCGGTTGCGATCGTTGAACTGGACATGCGCGATGTTGCCGGTCGGCACCCAACGGCGGATGAGGTCCGGCACCGGTTCGATATCGCTCAAGGCCGCAGCACTGGTGTCGATCATGGTGCGGAAGGCGGGCGAGCCGATCTCGGCCACGATCTCGACGGCCTCGCCGACCCGGTTGACGAAGTCGGCCTCGCCCGAGTTCAGCGGCTCGAGGCAATAGATGACGTTGCTGGCTTCCGCCGTCTCGGCGATTGCAGCGAAGATTTCCAGCGCCCGGCGGCGCGCATCCACATCGCCGTCGATCCGGCGCTGCGCCGGCGAGCCATGCACCAGCACCGAACCGCCGAGTTCCGCGCACAGCTCGACATTGCGCCGCATCACCTCGAGCGTGGTCCGGCGCACACCGTCATCCGGCGTGGTGATCGACAGGCCCTGCGGTTTCACCAGCAGCCAGTGTAGACCGGTGGCGACCATGCCCGCGGCCGCAAGCGCACGCTGCACCCCGGCGATATCCGCATCGGTAAGGGCGCGGGGATCCTCGCCGAGCGTGAACGGGGCGATCTCCAGCCCGTCATAGCCGCAGGCCGCCGCGAAGGCGCATTGCGCCTCGAACGGCCGGTCGGCGATCACCTCGTTGCAGAGCGAGAACTTCATCCGCGCCTCGTCAAAGGGCATGTTGTAACCAATTGGTTATTTGTCTTACAGCCAGATCGGGTTCGCATCAAGTCCTCGTCATTTCCGGATGATCCCGTCAGAGTCCGTCGAGATCGCTGACCTGGCGCAGCATGCCGCACATGCCGAACATTTCGTCCCGGTCGAATGTCTCCGCCGTGCCGATGTCGAAATCGGGCAGACCGCGCGCGGCGGCCAGTCCGGCGAGATTGCGCAATGCCTGGTCCGCGACCTTCACCGGCCCTTCCTCGACGACGGCGCGAAGCCGGTCCGCCTTGCCGGCGAGGTTCCGCCGGTGGACATCGATGAAGCGTTCGAGTTCGGCCGTGTAGGCCGGGCGGTCCTCGTGCCAGAGCCGCATCAGGTCGCCATAGGCGATGGCGGAGGCGTTGCGCCGGGCGATGGCGCCCTCGCGCCCCGACTTCACCAGGTCGCGCAGCCGGTCATATTCCGCCGGGTCCTCGTCCGCCGCCCGGCCGAAATAGATTCGCGCATCGCCGCGCTCGGCCAGCCCGCCATTGCCCATTACCGCGACGACTTCGAGCCCGCTGGTGGAGATCGAGCGATGCAGCGTGCCGGGCGGAAACTGCACGAAGGTGCCCTTGCGGATTTCCTTGCGGCGGAAACCGTGTTCCGGGTCGTGCAGTTCGATGGCGCCCTCGCCCGCGACGCCGAAATAGGCTTCCGGCGTGATCGCGTGGATATGCGCGCAGCCGCCATGCACCCCGTCGGGTCCGGCCGGGTCGTGATACACGGTCAGGTAGGTCAGGCCGATGCCGCCGAGCAGGGTCGAGGTCACGGTCCTTTCCCCTTTCCGGTCACCGCCCCGGCCAGCATCCGGAAGGGCTGCATCAGCAGGTTCCAGAGCGCCGCCACCGGCTTGCGGGTGGTGCTGAAACTCATCACCAGGGTGAGGATGCAGCAGGCGATCAGCACCAGCGAGATCGGCCGGCCGAGGAAGAAGCTCAGGTCGCCGTCATGGATGACCCATGACCGGCGGAAGCTCTTGTCGAAGATGTCGCCGAGCACGATGCCGAGCACCAGCGGCGCCATCGGGTACTTCATCTGGCGCAGCATGAAACCGAGCATGCCGAAGATCACCATTACCCAGACATCGAACATGCGCTGGCTGATGGCGTAGGAGCCGATGACACAAAACACGAAGACGATCGGCATCAGCCGTTCGCGGCGGATCGACAGCACCTTGAGCAGCACCGGCGTCAGCAGGATACCGAGGACCAGGATGGCGAGCGCCGCGAACAGCATCATCACCACGACCTCGTACACGAAGCTCGGGCTCTCGATCATGATCATCGGGCCCGGCCGGACCCCGTGGATCACCATCGCGGCCAGCAGCACCGCCGCCGGCGCGGAGCCGGGAATGCCGAGCGTGAGCACGGGAATCAGCGCGCCGGGAGGAGCGGCGCTGTTGCCGGTCTCTGCCGCCATCAGCCCCTCGATCGAGCCCTTGCCGAACTTCTCCTTCTCCTTCGAGGCCCGGCGCGCGGCGGCATAGGAGACCCAGGCGCCGATATCCTCACCGACGCCCGGAATGACGCCAATGATGGTGCCGAGCACGCCGGAGCGCGCGATGGTGCGGCGGTACTTGAAGACATGGCCGAGGTCGGGCAGCACGTCGCGCAGCTTCGCCGCGCTCTTCACGATCTCGGCCCGGCGGGCATGCATCACCGAGATCACCTCGGAGAAGCCGAAGGCGCCGACCATCGCCGGAATCAGGTTGATGCCGCCCTGCATCTCGGTGAAGCCGAAGGTGAAGCGGTCGGTCATGTAGAGACCTTCCTGGCCGATCATCGCGACCGAGAGACCGAGGAAGCCGGCGATCCAGCCCTTGAGCGGATCGTCGATGGCGGTCAGCTGACCGGCGATCAGGATGCCGAATATGGCGAGCCACATGAATTCATGGGTCTGGAACTTGAGCGCGTAGTCGGCGAGGAGCGGCGCCACCGTGGCGAGGAAGAACATGCCGATCACGGTGCCGAGGAAGGAGCCGGTGGTGGCGACCCCCATCGCCGGCCCGGCCATGCCGGCCTTGGCCAGCGGGTAGCCGTCGACCGTGGTCGCGGCATTGGCCGGCGTGCCCGGGATGTTGAGCAGGATGGCGCTGCGCGAGCCGCCGTAGATCGCGCCCACATAGAGGCAGACCAGGATCATCAGCGCGCTGGAGGATTCCATGCGGTAGGTGAGCGTGGTCAGCAACGCCACGCCCATGGTCGCGGTCAGGCCCGGCAGCATGCCGATCGCCATGCCGAGCAGGGTGCCGCCGATGACGAAGACGATCATCTCGAGCTGCGCGAACTTGGCGACGGCCGTGCCGACGAAGCCGAAGGTGGTGGCGAAATAACCGAAGAAGGAGAGCAGGCTGTCCATCATGACCTCAGGGCAGCCTGACGTAGAATTGCTGCTCGAACAGGTAGGTGACCGCTGCCGTCACCAGCACCGACTGGACGAACGAAACGAACAGCAGCCAGGCATAAGGCGCCCGGCGGCCTCGCAGCGGCGCGAGCAGGCCGGAGAGGGATGCCGCCGCCGACGGCCATTTTCCGGAAAACCAGGCCCAGCGCCGGGCGCCGATCTCGGGCGCGAATTCCCATTCGAACCCGACGATGAACAGGAAGATGAACAGGCAGGTCGCCCCGGCATAGGGCACGGCCCAGCCGGCGACCGATGAGCCGAGCAGGCCGACCGCATAGAAACTGCAGCCGACAGCGGTCAGGGCGGTGCGCCGGTAGCCGCGCACTTCCTCCGGGTCCAGCTTCTCACCATCGCGGAGGCGGTAACCGCCCTGGGCGACGGATCGCAGCAGCAGCACGATGGCGAAGATCGCAATGATGGCGCCGAGCAGGACCGGAACCCGGCCCGGCTCTCCCCCGGCCTCGATGAAGCCCCCGGCGCCCGGCATGCCGAGCCCTTCGACGATCATGTAGAGCCCGAGTACGAAGAAGACGAGCGAGGTCAGGAAATCGGCCTTCGCCATTGGGGTCGGAGACATCATTCTATCCGCGTCGTTAGTTGCATTCCGGTAGATAGAATAATGGCGGACGGCAGCCCCCGTCCGCCATTATCCGTGGCCCGTTTCGGGTTACGGGCGGGGAATGCCGATCGTGTCCGGGCTGACCTTCGACTTGCCGCCGTCATGGATCTGCCAGGCGTTGATCTGCGTGGTCGGGAAAGCCTGGTTGTAGGCTTCCTCGCCGTGGGAAACGCTGACCCCGAGACCCTTCGACGCCGCGTAATCCTTCAGCGCCTGCGAGTTCTTGATCTTGGTGTCCCAGACCTTGGTCATGGTTTCGACGACGTCCGCCGGGATGCCCTTCGGCGCCCAGATGCCGAACTGCACCGACCCCACCTTCGCCTTCGGCAGGAACTTGGTGATGGCCGGCAGGGTACCGATACCGGGGACGTCCACATCCGTCGGCGTGAAGGCCGCGAGCGGCACCAGCTTCTTGGCGCGCAGCATCTCGTACTGCTCGGCGATCAGCTGGGTGGTGATTTCGGTCTCGTGCGCGACCGCCGCCTGGACCGCGGGATTGCCGCCGTCATAGGTGACCATCTTGTAGTCGCCGCCGGCCGCGAACTTGAGGGCTTCCGCCGACGCGCCGCCGGCCGAGTTGATGCCGCCGGTGGCAATGGTGACCGAGCCCGCATCGGAATTCATCGCCTTGGCGATGTCCTCGACGCTCTTGAACTTCGAGTCCGGGTTGACGGACAGCACGGTGTAGTTCTCGGTGGCGAGGAACAGGTGCGAGTCCTTCAGGTGGGTATCGATGGCGCCGGTGACGCCGTAGGTGCCGAGATCCTTCGCCGCGCCCGCGGTCCAGGTGTAGCCGTCCTTCGGCGCATCGAGCGCCGCCTTGGTGCCGACCGCGCCCGCACCGCCCGCCTGGTTGACGACGACGACCTTCTGGCCGAGCGCGTCCTCGATATCGCCGGCAAGCGTGCGGACCATCTGGTCGGTGGAACCACCGGCGCCCCAGGGCACGATGATCCGGATCGGCTTGTCGGGTTTCCATTCCGCGTTGGCGGCGCCGAACGACATGGCGACAGCAGCAAGACCGGCAAGAATGACAGATTTACGCATTGTATCCTCCTGACGTTTCCCTTGGTTTCCGGCCCCCGTTTCTCGGGGTGTCTGTTTGTAAATATCCGGTTGGTTACTAATGAAACAGACGGGCCGCCGCCGTCAAGAGATTTGTATCGAACCGGTTATTTAGGGCTCCCGGATGCCGTTTCGCATACCCCGTCACCCTCGCGAAAGCGGGGCCGAGGGCGAGGTCACGGATATCGCCGCCCTGGATTCCCGCTGTTCCGGGAACGAGGGAGGGAGTGCTGGTGCAAGGGACGACGCCCGCGATCAGGGCCGGAGGAAGCCGGTGACGACGCTTTCGATATGCTCGCGGCGGGCATCGAGCGCCGCCTTGGTGCGCAGGTCGCGGCCGAAGATCTCGCTGAGGGTCGCGGCATTCGACAGGTAGAAATAGCCGAGCGAGGCGACGGTGATGTAGAAATGCACCGGGTCCACGTCGTCGCGGAACACGCCGTCGGCGACGCCGCGCTTCAGCACCTTGTCGATCTGTTCGATCAGCGGCGAATGCATGTCGCGGATCCGGGTCGATTTCTTGATGTGGCGCGCGCCGAACAGGTTCTCGCTGTTCAGCAGCCGGATGAACTCGGGATGCTCGATGAAATAGTCGAAGGTGTATTGCGCGAGTTTCCGCGCCGCTTCCATCGGCGGGATATGCTCGAGATTGAGCTCGCGCTCGTGGCTGCGGATCTCGCTGTAGGCCTGTTCCATCACGGCAATGAAGAGACCTTCCTTGTTGCCGTAGTAGTGATAGAGCATCCGCTTGTTGATGTTGGCCCGCTCCGCAATGGTGTCGACGCGCGCACCACTGAGGCCCTTCTCGGAAAACTCGATCGTCGCCGCCTCGAGAATCTGCCGGGCGGTCCGCTCCGGGTTCCGGGTCACTTTCGCGGGCTTTTCCATTTCAATCCAATTCGTAACCGGACAGTTACCGATACTAGGTTTGGCCTTCGCAACGGTCAACCAATGCGGCGCAAAGCCCTGTTTGCCTCGCGATCCGCCGTCAGGCAAGCCGCCAGCGCAGGCACGGGCGGATTGCGGAGCCCGACCGGAATGACTACATCCGCTACCGGCAGCGATGCTGACACCCGCGACCACTCGTCGATACTGGCCCAAGGAAACCGTCATGAAGAAAACACTCGGCATCTACGATGCGCCCCGCCCGCACTGGGTCGGCGACGGCTTCCCCGTGCGCTCGATGTTCTCCTACGACAATCTCGCGGCCCATCTCAGCCCCTTCCTGATGCTCGATTACGCAGGCCCGGCGGAATTCACCCCGGCAACGACGCCGCGCGGCGTCGGCGAACATCCGCATAGCGGCTTCGAGACGGTGACCATCGTCTATAGCGGCGAGGTGGCGCACCGGGATTCCACCGGCAAGGGCGGCATCATCGGCCCGGGCGACGTCCAGTGGATGACCGCCGGGGCCGGCATCCTGCATGACGAGTTCCATTCGGAGGACTTCACCCGCACCGGCGGCCTGCTGGAAATGGTCCAGCTCTGGGTCAACCTGCCGGCCCGCGACAAGATGGCGAAACCCGGCTACCAGCCGATCGTGGACAAGGACATCCCCGCCGTGGACCTGCCCGGCGGCGCCGGCCAGGTGCGTGTCATCGCCGGGGAATACGACGACGGCAAGGGCCCGGCCACGACCTTCACCCCGATGCATGTCTGGGACCTCAAGCTCAAGGCCGGCAAGGACATCCGCTTCACCCTGCCCGACGGCTGGACCACGGCGCTGGTGGTGATGCGCGGCGCGATCTCCATCGGCGACGAGAAGGCCGGCGAGGCCCAGCTCGTCATCCTCGATCCCGAGGGCGAGGAGCTGGCCTTCCGGGCGGAGGAGGATTCCGCGGTGCTGCTGCTCAGCGGCGAGCCGCTGAACGAGCCCATCGTCGGCTACGGCCCCTTCGTGATGAATTCCCGCGAGGAGATCATCGAAGCCATCAACGACTTCAATTCCGGCAAGTTCGGCAGCATGCCGGCGTGAAGCGGAGAGGCTACAGCCTCTCCACGTCCCCTCACCCCTTCGCCGCGTCGCGCTGTGCGATCCAGTCATGGTCCGGGTGGTTCTTGAAGCGCCACTTGCGTTCCGGGCCGGCCATGGTGTTGAGGTAGTACATCTCGTAGCCGTAGGGCGCACCGACCGGGTGGTGGCCGCGCGGCACCAGCACCACGTCATGGTCGGAAACCGAGATCGTCTCGTCGAGGCTGCCGTCCTCGGTGAAGACGCGCTGGATGCCGAAGCCCTGCACCGGGTTGATGCGGTGGTAGTAGGTCTCCTCCAGGTAGGTGGTCTCCGGGTCTTCCGCCGAATCGTGGCGATGCGGCGGGTAGGAGGACCAGTTGCCGTCCGGCGTGAAGACTTCCGTCACCAGCAGGCTGTCGGCGACGTCGCGGCCATCCATCGCGATATTGTTGATGTAGCGGGTGTTGGTGCCCTGCCCGCGCACCGACGAGGTGACGCCCTCCGGCCCGATGATTTGCGCCTCGTGCCCGCCCTTGCCGGGCGCGGAACAGACCGCGATGGTGCAGCCGGTGGTCGCCTCGACGCGCCAATCCGTGTGGTCGGGGATGTAGACGCAATGCGGCGGGGTCTTCTCGAACACGCTCATGCGCTCGCCGAGCTCGCCGAAATCGCGGCCGCCGCCGGAGATCCGCGCCTTGCCCTCGACGATGACGAGGATGACCTCGCGGTCGCCCGTTGCCTCGGCGGCGGCCTGGCCCGGCGTCAGCCGGTAGAGGCCGAAGCCGACATAGGTCCAGCCGGCATCTTCCGGGGTGATGTCGAGCACCTTGCCGTTGTCGCCCAACGGGCGCCGTCTCAGGAAACTCATCGCCTCGCTCTCTCCTCTCGATCTGTCCGTCTCAGGCGAGGCCGGCGGCGCCGGCGATGCCTTTCAGGGTCCTGAGCCCGAGCGTCTGGTAGACGACCGGGTTGCGCACCACAGGGTCCTGTTCCGCTTCGATCACCATCCAGCCGTCATAACCTGCCGCCGCGAGATGCGCCGCGCAGGCCCCGAAATCCACCCCGCCTTCGAGATCGCCGGGCACGGTGAAGACGCCGCGCCGCACCCCTTCGAGGAAGGAGAGACCGCCGTCGATCACCTCGCGCATGATGGCGGGCCGGACGTTCTTGGCATGGAAATGCGCGACGCGGCCGGCATGGCGCGCCAGCACGGCGGCCGGGTCGCCGCCGGCGAAATAGCAATGGCCGGAATCGAACAGCAGCCGGAGCGCGGGATCCGTCGAGGCCATCAGCCGGTCGAGTTCCTCCGCGGTCTGGATCACCGTGCCCATATGGTGGTGGTAGACCAGCGGCAATCCTTGCGCGTCGGCGAAGCGGGCGATCCGGTCGAGCTTCCCGGTGAACGGCGCCCATTCATCTTCCGCGAGTACCGGCTTCGCGGTGACCGGCTTCGCCATGTCGCCGTGGATGGCGCGCGAGGTCTCGCAGACGATACAGACCTTGCAGCCCATCGCCTTCAGCCGGTCGAGATGCGGCTGGATCGCCCGCTGCTCTTCCTCGACGGTGCGTTCGAGCAGGCCGAGGGAATACCAGGCGGAGACGAAGGCGAGGCCATGCGGCTTCAGGACGGCGGCAAGCTCGTCCGGGTCGGACGGGAACTTGTGACCGTTCTCGATGCCGTCGAAGCCGATCTCGCTGGCCTCGCGCAGGCATTGCTCCAGGGTGATGTCCGCGCCGAGCGTGTGATCGTCGTCGTTGGACCAGGCGATGGGATTGGTGCCGAAGCGGATCATGTGCGTTCCTTGAGATGCGCCTCGTAGGCGGCGCGGGCTTGCCGGACCTCGGTCCGGTCGCTGACTTCCGGCACCGCCACATCCCACCAGTGCCCGCCATGCGGGGTCGAGGGATAGGGATCGGTATCGATCACCGCGACGAAGGGACCGGTCGTGGTTTTTGCCTTTTCCAGCGCCGCGCCCAGTTCGGCGATCGAGGAAACATGGACCGCCTGCGCCCCCATCGACGCGGCATGGGCGGCGAAATCGATGCGCGACGGCGCCTCGTGGCGGGCATGGTCGAGCAGGTTGTTGAACTCCGCCCCGCCGGTGGCGATCTGCAGCCGGTTGATGCAGCCGAAGCCCCGGTTGTCGGCGATCACCACGGTGATCTTCACCCCCATCATCGCGGCGGTGGCCAGCTCCGAATTCATCATCATGTAGCTGCCGTCGCCGACCAGGCAGACCACGTCGCGGTCCGGCTCGGCCATCTTGATGCCGAGCGCGCCGGCGATCTCGTAGCCCATGCAGGAATAGCCGTATTCCATGTGGTAGGACCCCGGCCGTCCCGCCTTCCAGAGCTTGTGCAGTTCGCCCGGCATGGTGCCGGCGGCGCACATCACCACGGTATCGTACCCGGCGGCGCGCTGCACCGCGCCGATCACCTGCTGGTCGGTCGGCAACGCATTGCCCTCGGCCGGGGGCGCGGTCAGCGGGTCGACCAGCGCGAACCAGTCCCGCTTCAGCGCGGGGTCGGGCGTCGTCCAGCGCCGGTCGCCCAGCGCGTCGGAAAGATCCGCCAGCCCCGTCCTGGCATCGGCCTGCAACGGCAGCGCGCCATGCTTGGCCGCGTCATAAGCCGCGACATTCAGGCTGACCAGCTTGCGGTCCGGGTTGCGGAACAATGCCCATGAGCCGGTGGTGAAATCCTGGAAGCGCGTCCCGACGCCCAGCACCAAATCGGCCCTGGCGCAGATCTCGTTCGCGGGCGCGGCCCCCGTCACGCCGACCGGGCCGAGATTGAGCGGATGGTCATGGGGCAGCGCCGACTTGCCGGCCTGCGTCTCGACGACGGGAATACCGTGCCTGGACGCGAAAGCGGAAAGCGCATCGGTAGCGCCGGCATAATGCACGCCGCCGCCGGCAACGATGACGGGTGCGGAAGCTGCCTTGAGCGCCGCCGCCACGTCGGCGATCTCGCGCTCATCCCCCCGAATGCGGCGCTGGCGCCAGGTCTTCGGCGCGAAGAATGCCTCCGGCCAGTCGAAGGCTTCCGCCTGCACGTCCTGGCAGAAGGCGAGCGTCACCGGCCCGCAGTCAGCCGGATCGGTCATGGTGGCGAACGCGCGCGGCAGCGCGGTCAGCAATTGCTCGGGCCGCGTGATGCGGTCGAAATAGCGGCTGACGGGGCGGAAGCAATCGTTGGCGCTGACCGTGCCGTCGCCGAAATCCTCGACCTGCTGCAGCACCGGGTCGGGTCCGCGACCGGCGAACACGTCGCCCGGCAGCAGCAGCACCGGCAGGCGGTTGACGTGGGCCAGCGCCGCCGCCGTCACCATGTTGGTGGCGCCCGGCCCGATGGAGGAGGTCACCGCCATCGCGCGGCGGCGGCGAAGCTGCTTGGCATAGGCAATCGCCGCATGGGCCATGCCCTGCTCGTTGTGGCCGCGCCAGGTCGGCAGCTCATCGCGATGGGCATGCAGCGCCTCGCCGAGCCCGGCGACATTGCCGTGACCGAAGATCGCCCAGCAACCGGCGATGAATCGCTCGCCATCTTCGTTTCGTTGAGCGGCGAGGTAGCGCACCAGCGCCTGCGCCGCCGTAAGCCTGATCGTCGTCATGCGGCATTCCTCCGGGCTTCCCGGCGCGCCTCGTCCCAGATGCGGCAGAGGCTGCGGTAGTTGCGGGCGATGGCGGCGACGGCGTCCACGCCCGTCATGTCGCCGGTCATGTAGGCGGCGGCCGCCTCGGCGAAGATCGTGCGGCCGATTGCGAAGCCCTTGACCAGCGGATGCCGGGCCGCTGCGCGCAGGCTCTCCGCGAGTTCGTCTTCCGCCGCGCCCAGACCGAGCACGAGGATGCCGCGGCAATGCGGGTCGTTGGCGAGGATCGCCTCCGACGTCGCCGCCCAGGCGGCATCCGAGATCATCGGTTCCAGCTTCCACCAGTCGGGGTAGACGCCGATCTCGTAGAAGCGCCGGATCAGCGCCGTATTGGTCGCATCATTCACCGGCCCGGCCTTTGACGGGATGATCTCCAGCAGGAATTCCAGCCGGTTGCGCCGCGCGGCATGGAACAGGCGCCGGATCGTCGCCTCCTGCGCATCGCGCAAGTCGGCCGCGTCGTCCGGATGGTAGAAGCAGAGCACCTTGACGGTCTGGGTCAGCGGCCATTCGGCGAGCCCGCCGAGATCGGGGCCGAGTTCCGGCTCGATCTCCAGCGGCCGCGATCCCGGCCATTCCACGGGGCGGCCGACCCAGAGGCCACGACCCGCCGCCGCATGCAGCGCGTCGCGCCCGAGCCGGTCGTCGCAGAGCAGGCCATAGCCCTTCTTACCGGCGGCCACTTCCGTGCAGGCGTCGAGGCAGAGGCGCTTGAAGGAAGAAATCTTCTCCGGCGTCGCACCCGGCAGCTCCTCGAACTGCCGGCGGTGGTCGAAAGCGAAGATGCGGAGATCGTCCCACGCTTCCCGCCGGGTTGTCGACCAGTGCAGCTGCTCGATCTCCCGGTCCTCGCGCAATGCCGGGATGCGCACGCCGCGCTCGATGAAGGTCTCGAGTTCGACCCGGCTCGGATAGGACGGTGCACAGCCATGACGGCTGACCGCCAGCGCCCCGCAGGCATTGGCGTAGGTCAGCGCCGTCTCCCAGTCGCGGCCCTCGATCCAGCCGGCGAGCAGGCCCGCCATGAAACCGTCGCCGGCGCCGAGCACGTTGAACACCTCTACCGGGAAGCCGGGACCGGCCAGCCCCTCGTCGAGACTCCCGGGAATGCTGCCGAAGAAGGCCTGCGCCCCCATCGGGCCGCGCTTGCAGACCAGCACCGCGTCGGTGCAGCACCGCATGTTGCGGAGCGCCGCAATGGTGTCGGTCGAACCGCCGGCGATGTGGAATTCCTCTTCCGTGCCGACGATCAGGTCGAACAAATCGAGGCTCGATTGCAGCTTCTCGGTGACCAGGTCGGAGGAGATGTAGCGGTTCTCGCCGTCGCCGTGGCCGGAAAGTCCCCAGAGGTTCGGACGGTAGTCGATGTCGAGCGCGGTCAGCGCGCCGCTCTCGCGCCCGAGCGTCACCGCCTTGATGACGGCGGCCTCGGTCTGCGGATTGGAGAGATGCGTGCCGGTGGCGACCACCGTGCGGGCGCGGGCGATGAAGGCGGGGTCGATGTCGTCTTCCGAGAGCGCCATGTCGGCGCAGTTCTCGCGGTAGAAGATCAGCGGGAATTGCTGGCTGTCGCGGATGCCGAGCAGCACCAGGGCGGTCAACCGTTCCGGGTCGGTGACGATGCCGGAGACGTCGACGCCTTCCCGCGCCAGTTCCTCGAGCAGGAAGCGGCCCATATGCTCGTCGCCGACGCGGGTGATCAGCGCCGGCTTCAGCCCGAGCCGGGCGGTGCCCACCGCCATGTTGGTGGGCGAGCCGCCGACATATTTCCGGAAGCTCCCCATGTCCTCCAGCCGGCCGCCGACCTGCGCGCCGTAGAGATCGACCGAGGAGCGGCCGATGGTGATGAGGTCGAGATCCTTGCCGTCGGGCATATTCCCTCTCCCGGTTGCTAGTCCGCCGCCACCCGGACCGCCTTGCCGGTGCGGACGGACTCGTTCGCCGCATCGGCAAGCGCCAGCGCGTTGATGCCGTCATCGAGGGTCGCCGGCGGCGGCGTGCCGCGCAGGACGGATTCCACGAACGCCGCCCATTCGACCACGTAGGCCCTGGCATAGCGTTCGAGGAAGAAATGCTCCGGCTTCGCCGCGACCACGCCGGCGGCGCCCGATTTTACCACGGTGTTCTCGATAACGTTCCCGGCGGCGAGCAGGCCGCCCTCTCCGAGCAGCTCGATGCGCTGGTCGTAGCCGTAGGCCGCACGGCGGCTGTTCTTGATCACCGCGAGACGGCCGTCCGCCCAGGTCAGCGTGATGATCGCGGTATCGACATCGCCGGCCGCGCCGATCTCCGGATTGACCAGGCACGACCCGGCGGCGCTGACGGTTTCCGGCAGGCCACCCATGATCCAGCAGGCGATGTCGAAATCGTGGATCGCCATGTCGCGGAACAGCCCGCCCGAGACCTTCACGTAGCTCACCGGCGGCGGCGACGGGTCGAAGGAGGTGATGGAGAGCAGTTCGCCCTTGCCGATCTCGCCGGCATCGAAGGCGGACTTGAGGGCGGCGAAGTTCGGATCGAACCGGCGGTTGAAGCCGACCATCACCGGCTGGCCGGTCTCCCGGGCGACCCTGCGGCAGTCGCGGGCGCGGCCGATGTCGAGATCGACCGGCTTCTCGCAGAACACCTTCTTGCCGGCCCGGGCGGCAGAAATGATCAGATCGGCATGGGTGTCGGTGGAAGTCGCGATCAGCACCGCGTCGATGGCCGGGTCGGCGATGATCGCCTCGGTCGCCCTGACCTCGGCGCCGCAGGTCTTCGCCAGCCGGGCGGCGGCATCGGCATTGATGTCGGAGACGGCGGCAACCCGGCATTCCGGATGCGCGGCCACGTTCTTCGCGTGGACCTGGCCGATGCGTCCCGCACCGAGCAGACCGATATTCAGCATCTCTCACATCCTCCCGCCCCGGTGATTGTCCCCGGGTTTCCCCGAAGGCTGACGGATGCGGGTGATTTCGGCAAGTGGTTTTGCACGCGCGTGCAAGATGTTGCGCTTGGCGCTCCCGCGGATATCTTCAGGCAGGCGAACGAGGAAACGAGATGGACAACGACGCGCCGATCCTGCCCGAGGCCGGGACCGTTACCGCCGACGATGTCGCGGCGGTCGCCGGCGTCTCGCGCTGGACGGTCGCCCGCGCCTTCAAGGCTGACGCCTCGATCTCCGCCCGCAGCCGGGAAAAGGTGCTCGCCGCCGCCGAACAGCTCGGCTACGCGCCGGACCTCGCCGCCGCCAGCCTTTCCTCGGAGCGCTCCAACGTCATCGCGCTGCTGATCGACGACTTCGCCAACCCGCACAAGCTGGTGGTGCTGGAGCGTGTCACCCGGATCATCCGCCAGCGCGGCTGGGCGACGCTGCTGGTCAACCTGCTCGACGAAGCCGATGCACCGGCGGCGATGCTGAACGCCAGCCAGCGCCGCGTCGATGCCATCGTGCTGCTCGGCACCCGCTTCGACGACCGCATCGTCGACACCGCGCTCGGCGCGCGCCGGGTGAAAAAGCTGATCGTGTTCGCCCGCCAGAGCCGCAATCCGAATACCATCGCGATCTCCTGCGACGATGCGCTGGCGATGAACGAGATCGCCGACCACGTGATCGCCCGCCGCTACCGCCGCCCGATGTTCCTCGCCGGGCCCGATACCGTCTCGGCCCGGCTGTTCCGCAAGGAGACCTTCGCCGACCGCTGGCGGGCGCATGCGGGATGCGACCCGGAGATCCTGCATGTCGCGGATTACGACCAGGGGCTCGCCTACCGCACCCTGTCACGGGCGCTGGCGGGCAGTGACCGGGTGGCGCTGCCGGACGTCGTCGTCTGCGAGAACGACGCGCTCGCCTTCGGCGCAATCGACGCGATCCGCCACGGGCTCGGGCTGTCGGTGCCCGGCGATATCGCGGTGACCGGCTTCGACGACATCCCGCAGGCGGCCCTGCCGGGCTATGACCTCACGACCTACCGCCAGCCGATCTCGCTGATGGCGGAAGCCCTGGCCGAGGTGCTGGAAAGCGAGGGCCGCGACATCGCCGACATCAACATCCCCGGCCGCTTCGTCATCCGCTCGAGCGGCTGAGACCGGTCAGGCGATGTGCAGCGGCATGCCGTGGCTGGCCGCCTGGCGCCGGTCGAAGGCGAGGCAGGCCGCGTCATGCTGCTGGCCGCGGATACCGCCGCGCACCGTGCCCGCCTCGATCGAGCGGTAATAGGGCAGCCAGCTTTCCGGCAGCGGCACCGAATCCGGCGGCGCCAGCCAGAGCCGGTAGAGCAGGCGCTTGCGGTCCGGCTCCTCGAAATCCTCGAACTCGGTGCGGGAATGCAGCGTGACATGGTTGTTCATGAATTGCAGGTCGCCCGGTTCCAGCCACATGGTGAACATCACGTCGGGCCGGCGCAGGATCTCGTCGAGCATGTCGGTGCAGGCGCGCTGCGCGTCGGTGAGCGGCGGCACGCCCTCGATATCCTGCGCGGTGCGCACGCGGTTGCGGTTCCACTTGCCGAACAGCCGTCCGGCCCGGAAATCGAACAGCGGCTGGGGATAATACGATGCCTCGTCGGGCGCCTCTTCCTGGTTGCGGCTGAAATGGAAATCCTGGCGCGCCACATCCGCGAGATCGGGACGCTCGGCGACCAGCCGTTCCCATGCGGTGACGCTGGATGAGGCCATGCTCTGTCCGCCGGCCTTCGCCTTGTTGAAGCAGGCGAGCGCGACGAGATCGCAGGTGTCGGCGTGGAAATCGAGGCTGGAGTTGGTGTTGTAACCGCGTCCCCCGGCGGAACGGTAGCTCATGCCGGCGGACCGGACCTCGGACATGTAGTGGGACGCCTTGCCCTGCGGCCGGGCGACGCCGAGATTGAGGCCGATGGCCCATGTCAGGATGCGGAATTCCTCGGCGTTCAACCGGTCACGCGGCAGTCCCTTGACCACCGACAGGCCGCGCCCGAAATGCGCCTCGCGCGCGGCGGCGGCGATGGTCTTCCAGGCCGGACCGAAATCGAACTCCTCCGGCCGGTAGTCGAACAGCGGCCGTTCCGGGTCGAAGGCGCGCTTCACGATCTCCGAAACATGGGCGGCATGCCGGTCGTCGATCCGGTAGATCCATCCCCTGTCGCGTTCGAGATCCTCTACCTGCCAGACGGCCGAGCGGTCATATTCAGGATACATCTTCAACGCCTTTCCCGTGCCTCAAGAAGACGGTTGTTCTAACGAGAAGGCGATTGAAAGAGAAATACGTTATTTATATTGTTTGATCGATTATGCAGATCAATCTGTCGCCCACCGACCTGGACACCTTCATCTCCGTGGCGGAGACCGGCAATTTCCGCCAGAGCGCGCGTGATCTCGGCATCTCTCAGCCGACGGTCTCGGCGCGCATCCGCCATCTCGAGGACACGCTGGGCGTACGGCTTTTCCACCGGACCACGCGGCGGGTGACCATCACCGAGGCCGGGGAGCGCCTGCGTGTCCGTGTCGAGCGCATGGTGCTGGAAACCCGCACCCTGCTCGCCGAGTTCCGGGACGAGGCGCGGCTCGGCGGGGGGCGGCTGACCATCGGCGCGTCGCCGTCGGTGGGGGCAAGCCTGCTGCCCCGGGCGCTCGGCGCCTTCCGGAAACGCTGGCCGGATGTCGAACTCGTGCTGATCGACGATTTCTACGGGCAGGCGCTCGACCGGATCCGCAGCGGGGATGTCGATTTCGCGGTATCGCCGTTCGTCTCGGACGACCCGGTCTTCCGGTTCGATCCGCTGATGGAGGACGAGTTCCGCCTCGCCGTGGCCGCGGACCATCCCTTCGCCGGACGGGAAAGCGTGTCGCTGGCCGAGATCGACCCGGACTCCCTGATTTCCATGCCGCCGGAATCCGCCGCCTGGGCGACGATCCGCCGCGCCTTCAACCAGGCCGGGCTGGATTACGCGCCGTCGTTCCTCGCCCGCTATTCCCTGACCATGGTCGCGATGATCCGGGAAGGGTTCGGGGTGGGCCTGGTGTCGGTGCTCGTCATGCAGGCGCTGGACGGGACGGGCATCCGCCTGGTCCCGGTGCGAGAAGGCGCGATCATCCGGGAAATCGGCATCATCAGCGCCCGGGACCGCGCGCCGAGCCCGGCGGCGAACGCCTTCCGCGAGATGCTGTTGCGCATGGCGCGGGATTCGGGGAACGTCGGACGGATCAAGAAGGCAGCGACCTAGGAAATGGGAAACGTCAGGAACATCCTGTTCATCATGTGCGACCAGCTGCGGGCCGATTATCTCGGCTGCAGCGGGCACCCGGCGATCCGGACACCGAACATCGACGCGCTGGCCGCGCGCGGCGTCTCCTTCACCCGCGCCTATTGCCAGGCGCCGGTCTGCGGCCCGTCGCGCATGTCGTTCTATACCGGGCGCTACATGTTCAGCCACGGCGCCACCTACAACAACGTGCCGCTGCGGGTCGACGAATGGACCATCGGCGACTATCTGCGTCCGCTCGGCCTGCGCACCGGGCTGGTCGGCAAGACCCATTTCCAGGCGGACCGCGAGACCATCGCCCGGCTCGGCATCGATGTGGCGGGCCATCCCGGCCTCGTGCAATGCGGCTTCGAGGCGTGGGAGCGCGACGACGGGCTGCACCCCGACCTCTCGGCGGACCCGAACCTCCGCTACAATGTCTGGCTTCGCCGCCATGGCTACGAGGGTGACAATCCCTGGCACAGTGCCGCCAATTCCGCCGAGGGACCGGGCGGCGAAATTCTCTCCGGCTGGCACATGCGTAACGCCCGGCTGCCGGCGCGGGTCAGGGCGGAGCATTCGGAGACCGCCTACATGACCGGTCTCGCGATGGAGACCATCGACCGCCTCGGCGAGGCGCCGTGGTGCCTGCATCTCTCCTACATCAAGCCGCACTGGCCCTACATGGCGCCGGCGCCCTACAACGACATGTACTCGGTGGCTGACATCCTGCCGGCGAACCGCAACCAGATCGAACGCCAGGCGGCGCATCCCGTGGTCGCCGCCTTCATGCAGCACGAGGAGAGCCG
>JAVKCR010000187.1:0-3275 GCA_040222645.1 Rhodospirillales bacterium | reverse complement strand
GACGCCGAGCGACCGCGCCGCCTGAAGAAGCGGCGTGCCGACCGGGAACCGGCCGCGGCGGCCGGACGGGGTGAATACGACGAGGGCGTCGTCTTTCTGCATGATGTCAGGCCCGGCGGCGTCGGCCTTCGCGCCGGCCGCGCGCACCGGCGGCTTCCGATGCCGGGTCGAGCGGTTCGCGGAATTTTCGAATCCAGCGGCGGCAGTCCGGATCGTTGCCCATCAGGATGTCGGCGCCCATCACGGCGGCCATCTCCTCGGTATGCAGAGGGTTCATGATCGCCGAGGTCATGCCGGCGCCCGACGCCATGGCGAGGAAGGCCGCGTTCATGCCGTGCCGGTTCGGCAGTCCGAAGGAGATGTTCGAGGCCCCGCAGGTGGTGTTCACCTTGAGCTCCTCGCGCAGGCGGCGGATCAGCCGCATGGCGGACGGCCCGGCGGAGGCCATGGCGCCGGCCGGCATCACCAGCGGGTCGACGACGATGTCCTCGCGCCCGATGCCGAAATCGGCGGCGCGTTCGACGATCTTCCTGGCGACGGCAAAGCGCACGTCGGGGTCTTCCGAGATTCCGGTCTCGTCGTTCGAGATCGCCACGACGGCGGCGCCGTATTTTTTCACCAGCGGCAGCACCCGTTCCAGCACCTCGTCTTCACCGGTGACCGAATTGACCAGCGCCTTGCCCTGGTAGACCGAGAGGCCGGATTCCAGCGCATCGACGATGGATGAATCGATGGACAGCGGCACGTCGACGATCGACTGGATCAGCTTGATGCATTCCGCGAGGATCTTCGGCTCGTCGGCAAGCGGGATGCCGGCATTGACGTCGAGCATGGTGGCGCCTGCCTCGACCTGGGCAATGGCTTCCGCCTCGACCCGGCTGTAGTCGCCGGCCTTCATCTCTTCCGACAGCCGCTTGCGGTTGGTCGGGTTGATGCGTTCGCCGATGACGCAGAACGGATGGTCGAAACCGATGATGATTTCTTTCCTGGCGGACGAGACGACGGTTTCGGTCATGCCGGTTGCTCCTGTGGGATGCGGTTATGATCGTTCGCCGCGGCGGCGGCGATGAAAGTGGCGAGTTCGCCGTAGCCGGTGGCGATGCGTTCGTAATCTAGGCCGAGTCGTTCGGCGGCCTCGGCCGCCATGCGGTCGAGGACGGGATCGTCGGACTGCGCGAGATAGACGACCCGCCGGTAATTGCCGAAATAGCTGCCGAGCAGGTGCGGGAACCGGTCGAGCCCGAGGCCGCGCCAGACCAGCGCCTCGAAATGCCGCGCGAGGAAATCGGTCAGGTAGAGCGTGCCCGGCTCCTCGTCCGAGAGGCGGCTGAAGACCGGTTCGGTCGCATAGAACTGGTAGCAATGCGGGCCGGCAAGGCGGGGTACGCCATGTCGCTCCAGCACCTTGTCGAGCGCGCCGCCGGTGCCGCAATCGGCCAGCGCGGCGGCGATTACGTCATACTTGCCCCGGGCCGCCTCGATCTTCGCCTCGACGGCGCCGGGAATCCGGTCCGGCCGGTTGTGCAGGGAGGCGGCGATGCAGGTAACGTCGACATGACTGAGCCCGTTCGCCTCGATCACCGCCAGCGTCTCGCGGGCAAGCGCCCCGCAGGCAATGATCAGCGTGCGCGCGCCGTCGCTCTGGCGGGCGTCGAAACTGTCGAGGGGATCCGGCATGTCGTGCCCCGTTCGGGCCGTGGGCCTCAGCCCTTGGCCAGCTGGTTGTGTCTGCGCTTGATCAGATCGGCCGCGGTCTCGACGGCGACCGCCGCATCGCGGCAATAGGCATCGGCGCCGACGGCATCGGCGAATTCCTCGTTCAGCGGCGCACCGCCGACCAGCACGATGTACTTGTCGCGCAGGCCCTTCTCGACCAGCGTGTCGATCACGACCTTCATGTAGGGCATGGTCGTGGTCAGCAGCGCCGACATGCCGAGGATGTCCGGCTGGTGTTCCTCGAGCGCGGCGAGGTAGTTCTCGACCGGGTTGTTGATGCCGATGTCGATGACGTCGAACCCGGCGCCTTCCATCATCATGCCGACAAGGTTTTTGCCGATGTCGTGGATGTCGCCCTTGACGGTGCCGATCACCATCTTGCCCATCTTCGGCGCACCGGTCTCGACCAGCAGGGGGCGCAGCACCGCCATGCCGGCTTTCATCGAGTTGGCGGCGTTCAGCACTTCCGGCACGAACAGGATGCCGTCGCGGAAATCGATGCCGACGATTCGCATGCCCTCGACCAGTGCCTTGGTGAGCACGTCGTAAGGTGTCCAGCCGCGTTCCAGCAGGATGTTGACGCCTTCGACCACCTCGGCGGCCATGCCGTCATAGAGGTCGTCATGCATCTGTTCGACAAGCTCGCCGTCATCCAGTTCGGAAAGGACGAGATCGTCTTCCATGTCGTCGCTCATGCCGGAAACCTCCTGCAGGCAGGGCATTGATCAAGCCCTGCATATACGCGTCATAGGCCCCCGCTCACAGGCATCTTTGCGACATGGATTTTTCCGTTCGCGACGGCGGGAGAGAAGGGAGGACAGGCAGCGGCTTTCCCCAATCGTCATTGTTACTGCTTCCGGCGCTTGCCGCTAATCTCCTGAACCAACAAACGTCGTCATCCTGATGGCAATCAGGACCCATGCCTGAGCAGGAGCAACAGGCGTGGCCGGTGCCGATTTCCCGGCATCTGATATCGGTGCCCGGCGGTCGGTCTGTCACTGGATATGATTGCTCAGGCATGGGTCCTGACTTTCGTCAGGATGACATGGTTTTATCTTGAATATGGGGTTCCTTCGTCAGCTCAGGCGATAATCGAAAAGACATTGAACTGTTCAAGCATGGCCATGCGCAATTTTCGTCTCCCCTATCCGAGAACACCGGCTACCATCGCTGCAACGTGTGCCGGAGACGCGGATGAAGGAACAGAACGCCTGGCGGCGGAACAATATCGGGCGGCGGCTGAACGAGGCGGTGAGGCGCTTCGAGGGGCGGATCGTCGAGAACCTGCGCGCGCGCGGCCATGACGAGCTCACGCTGTCCCATATCAACCTGACACGGAACCTCGACGAGGACGGCACGCGCTTGAGCGAGCTGGCCCGTCGCGCCTCGATGACACGGCAATCCATGGGCGAGCTCGTGGCGCAGGTGGAGAAGACGGGCCTTATCGAGCGCCGGCCCGACCCGACGGACGGGCGTGCGAAACTCGTCTGCTTCACGGCGAGCGGGTTCGAATGGCTGGCAGCCTTCCACCACAGTCTCAACATCGCCGAGGCGGAGAT
>JAVKCR010000186.1:0-5441 GCA_040222645.1 Rhodospirillales bacterium | reverse complement strand
GAGCGCGGTCTGCCCGCCCATTGTCGGCAGGATCGCGTCGGGGCGCTCCGCTTCGATGATCAGCGTCAGGGCTTCCGGGGTGATCGGCTCGACATAGGTGCGGTCGGCGAGACCGGGATCGGTCATGATCGTCGCCGGGTTGGAGTTGACCAGGATGACCCGGTACCCCTCTTCCCGCAGCGCCTTGCAGGCCTGCGCACCGGAATAGTCGAACTCGCACGCCTGGCCAATAATGATCGGCCCGGCGCCAATGATGAGAATGGAGTGGATGTCGGTTCTTTTGGGCATGTCGGGGCGGGTAGATACCGGCTTCCGCGCGGAAGGGAAAGCGGTTAATGACGGTTCAGGGGCGATCTTCCGGAAAAACCCCGGGGACGCCCCGGATCAGCCCGCCCGGACCCCGTCGAGGAATGTCGAAACCGCGTTCCGGGCCAGCGCCTCTCGCTCCGCCGCATCGGGAATCGGCGCCGCCTGGAGCAGGCAGGCGGTCAGCCGCTTGTTGAGCATGGAGGAGACCAGGGTGCCGGCGGCCAGCTTCGGATCGCTGACGCGGATCACGCCGCGTTCCGCCTGGCCCTTGAGGTAGGTCGCCATGGCTTCCACCGAGCGGTTGGGCCCGGCCTCGTAGAAGCGCCGTCCGAGGTCCGGGAAATTGTAGGACTGGGCGGCGAGGATGCGGAAGAGCTTGAGGCTCTCCTCGTTGAAGATCATCGCGAGAAAGGCGATGCCGAAACTTACCAGGGTCTCATCGATGGGCGCTTCGTCGTCGGCGGTTTTCACCACGTTCTCGCGCACCGCGCCGCACTTGCTTTCGAGGAGGGCAACGAACATGTCCTCCTTGGAGCCGAAATGGCTGTAGACGGTGCGTTTCGACACGCCGGCACGGTCGGCGATCTCGTCCATCGAGACGGCTTCGAATCCCTTGGTCAGAAAAAGGTCTTCGGCGGCAACGACGATGGCGCGGTTCTTCTCGGCGCTGCGGCCGGTCAGGACGGTCTGGATGCTCTCGGTTTCGTGATCGGCGGAACTCAAAAAAATCTCCAATGGACTGCACAGTCCAGTTTACTTATGCCGCCCTCTGGAGTAGACGACACCGTACAGTTTACTTTTGCCGATGTCGAGGGGACAGCGGCGCAAGGCTCAGGGAGTATAATATGTCCGAACAACCGAAGGGTCTCGCGGTTTCATGGGCGAATTTCATCGTGCGATTCCGCTGGGCGGTGCTCGTCGTCATGATCGCCATCGTTTCCGGCGTCGCTTCCGGCGGCCAGCACCTCACCTTTACCAGCGATTACCGTGCCTTCTTCGGCAAGGAGAACCCGCAACTCCAGTCCTTCGAGGCGCTGCAGGCGATCTATACCCGCTCGGACAATATCCTGTTCGTCCTGAAGCCGGCGGAAGGCCCGGTGCTGACCCCGGAATGGCTCGCGGTCGTCGAGGAGATGACGGAGCGTTCCTGGCAGGTTCCCTTCTCCATCCGCGTCGATTCGGTGACCAACTTCCAGCACACAACGGCCTCCGCCGACGAACTGGTGGTCGCCGACCTGGTCGAGAACGCGGCGTCCCTGACGCCGGAGGACATTGCGCAGGTGACTCACGTGGTGCATTCCGAACCCACGCTTGCCCACCGGCTGATCTCCGACGACGGCACGGCGACGGGCATCCAGATCACCCTGCAGCTGCCGAAAGATGACGCCATCGCGCTCGACCGCGCAGTGACCTACGCCGAGGGCATGGCCGCCGACGTGATGGCGGCGCATCCCGGTCTCAGGGTTGCCGTGACCGGCGTGGCGCCCCTGTCGAACGCCTTCCCGCGCGCCAGCCAGGCCGACATGCAGCTCCTGATCCCGCTGATGTTCGGCATCATCGCGCTGGCGGTCTTCGTGTTCCTGCGGTCCGTCGGCGGCACCGTGATGACACTGATCGTGGTGACGTTCTCCGCCGCCTCGGCAATGGGTTTCGCCGGCTGGACCGGCGTCGCGCTGACGCCGCCGTCGGCCATCGCGCCGATCATCGTGCTGACCATCGCGATCGCCGATTGCATCCATATCCTCGTCACCATGTATGGCGAGATGCGTCGCGGCACCGAACGCCGGGCAGCGTTGATCGAGAGCCTGCGCGTCAACACCCAGCCGGTGTTCCTTACCAGCCTGACGACCATGATCGGCTTCCTGTCGCTCAATTTTTCCGATGCCCCGCCCTTCCACGATCTCGGCAACATGTCGGCGATCGGCGTCGTGGCCGCCTGGATATTGTCGATGACGTTCCTGCCGGCGCTGGCCGCCATCCTGCCGGCCCGCACCAGGGTCGACCGCTCCGGCGACACGCCGCGGATCGAGAAGCTCGGCAATTTCGTGATCGCCAACCGCAACCGGCTGCTGGTCGGTGTCGGGCTCGCCTCGGTCGTGGTGATCGCCATGGTCAGCCGTATCCAGCTCGACGACCGCTTCATCGAGTATTTCGACGAATCGATACCCTTCCGCGTCGATTCCGATTTCGCCCGCGACAATCTCAGCGGCATCTACCAGGTGGAATTCTCGCTCGGGTCGGGCGAATCCGGCGGGGTCTCCAATCCGGAATATCTCGGGGCGGTGGAGACCTTCGCGGGCTGGCTGCGTACACAGCCGGAGGTGACCCACGTCAATTCGATGTCCGACACCATGAAGCGACTCAACAAGTCGATGCATGGCGATGACGAGAGCTGGTACCGGCTGCCGGGCGAACGCGACCTCGCGGCGCAGTACCTGCTGCTGTTCGAGATTTCGCTGCCCTACGGCCTCGATCTCAACAGCCTGATCAATGTCGACAAGTCCGCCAGCCGCCTGACCGTCACCCTCGACAACATCACCAGCCAGGAGATGCGCTTGCTGTCCGAGCGGGCGGAAGACTGGCTCGCAGCCAATGCGCCCTCATACATGCAGGCCGAGGGCACCTCGTCGGCGATCATGTTCGCCTATATCGCCGACCGGAACATCAAGTCGATGCTGATCGGCACCGCGCTCGCCTTCGTGCTGATCTCGCTGACCCTGGTGTTCGCGCTGCGCAGCCTGCGCATCGGGCTGATCAGCCTTATCCCGAACCTGACCCCGGCGGCGATCGCCTTCGGTGTCTGGGGCATCTTCGTCGGCGAGCTCGGCCTCGCGGCCTCGGTCATCGCGGCGACCAGTCTCGGGCTGATCGTCGATGCGACGGTGCATATCCTGTCGAAATATGTCCGTGCCCGGCGTGAGCGGGACCTCTCGCCGGAGGATGCCGTGCGCTATTCCTTCCGCACGGTGGGCACCGCGCTCTGGGTGACCACCGCGGTGCTGGTTGCCGGTTTCGCGGTGCTCGCCTTCTCCTCCTTCCGGGTCAATGGCGAGCTCGGCATCCTCACCGCGATCGCCATCGCCGTCGCGCTGGTGATCGACTTCCTGTTCCTGCCGCCGCTGCTGCTGCTGTTCGACCGGGAGCGCCCGCAGCGTTCCGCCGAACCCGCCGCCGCGGCAGCCTGACCGAAACATCCGACCGAACGAGAATGACCATGATGAACGATCCGATAGCCGACCTTCGCAGCCTGCTGGCCGCCGCCGCCATGGCGATTGCCGTCTTCTCGCTGCCTACCCTGCCGGCCGCCGCCGAGGACGCGGTGGCCAAGGGTACCAAGATCGCCGAGGAATGGGACCGCCGCGACCACGGTTTCGGCGATTCCCGCCAGCTCACCAGGATGGTGCTGGAGAACGCCCACGGCGAGACCTCGATCCGCGAGATGCGGCTCGACACGCTGGAAGTGCCGGGCGACGACAATGGCGACAAGTCGCTGGTGATCTTCGACCAGCCGCGCGACGTCAAGGGCACCGCCTTTCTCACCTTCTCGAACATCCTCGAGCCCGATGACCAGTGGCTCTACCTGCCGGCGTTGAAGCGGGTGAAGCGCATCTCGTCGAAGAACAAGTCAGGCCCCTTTGTCGGCTCGGAATTCGCCTACGAGGACATCTCGTCGCTGGAACTGAAGAAGTACAGCTACAAATGGCTGCGCGACGAGCCCTGCGGCGAGCTCGAATGCTTCGTCCTCGAACAGGCCCCGCAATATCCGGATTCCGGCTATACCCGCACGCTGGTCTGGTACGACAAGGCGGAATACCGCATCCGGAAGATCGATTTCTTCGACCGCAAGAACGAATTGCTGAAAACGCTCACCTACAGCGACTTCCGGCAGTATCTCGGCCAGTACTGGCGGGCGCACGACCTCTACATGGTCAATCATCAGACCGGCAAGAAGACGCGCCTGACCATCGACGAGATCACCTTCCGCAACGGCTTCGCCGAGAGCGATTTCAGCCAGAACGCCCTGAAGCGGGCCTATTGATGACCATGCTGCGCCGTCTCCTCCGCCTGGTCCGCCGGCCGCTGCCGGCCGCCCTGGTCGCCGCCTTCTTCCTGCCGACGGCCGGGATGGCGCAGCAACTTGACCTGTCCGGCTATATCGCCGGCGATTTGCGGGTCTTCCCGGTGACGCCGGCGGACAGCCGCCAGGACAACCAGCATCTCTCGCCCTCGCTGGCGCTGGCGCCGGAACTGGTGTTCGAGGCGGAAGGCGATGCCGATGTCTTCGTCGCCAAGCCCTTCTTCCGCTACGATTCCTTCGACAAGGAACGCACCCACGGGGATCTCCGCGAGTTCAAATGGCTGCATGTCGGCGACGGCTGGGACATGCGGCTCGGCATCGACAAGGTGTTCTGGGGCGTCACCGAGAGCCGTCACCTGGTCGACATCGTCAACCAGACCGACGCCATCGAGGACGTCGACGGCGAGGACAAGCTCGGCCAGCCGATGCTCAATCTCGGCCTGCAGCGGGACTGGGGGAACCTGAACGTCTTGTTCATGCCCTATTTCCGCGAACGCAGCTTTCCGGGGCCGCACGGGCGGCTGCGTTCGCAGCCGGCGGTGGATACCGACCGCGCGACCTACACCTCCTCGGCGGGCCGCTGGCATCCGGATCTCGCGATTCGCTACTCGACCTTCATCGACGAATTCGATCTCGGCCTGTCCTGGTTCCGCGGCACCTCGCGGGAGCCGACCTTCTCGCTCGGCACCAACTCGGAGGGCGATGCCGCCTTCATTCCCTCCTACGACGTCATCAACCAGGCCGGTCTGGATGCGCAGGCGACCTTCGACGCCTGGCTGTGGAAGCTCGAGGCGATCTACCGCATCGGCCAGGCAGACCGCTTCGCTGCGGCGTCCGCCGGGGTGGAGTACACCTATTATGGCGTCATCGGCGATGCCGGCGATCTTGGCCTGCTCGCCGAGTTCCATTATGACGGCCGCAATGCCGCCTCGCCGCAGGCCGGCTACGACCACGACATCTTTCTCGGCGGTCGCATCACCCTGAACGATGTGAAGGACACCGACTTCCTCGCCGGCATGCTGGTCGACCCGACTTCCGGCAAGGGCTCGCTATC
>JAVKCR010000185.1:0-3715 GCA_040222645.1 Rhodospirillales bacterium | reverse complement strand
CGGGCCTCCATGCCGGTCTATGCCGCCGGCGGCTATTACTACGAGACCGACAGCCTGAACCGGCTGAAGGACGAGATCCGTTCCTACCAGGACATCGGCTACACCGCCTTCAAGATGAAGATCGGCGGCGCGCCGTTGACCGAGGACATGCGCCGCATCGAGGCCGCCATCGAGGCAGCGGGCGATGCGAAGGCGCTGTCGGTCGACGCCAACGGCCGCTTCGGTCTGGATGAGGCGCTGGCCTATGGCCGGGCAATGGCCGGCTTCGGCCTGCGCTGGTACGAGGAACCGGGCGACCCGGCGGATTACGCGCTGATGGCGGTGCTGGCCGGGGATTACCCTCACCCTCTTGCCACCGGCGAGAACCTGTTCTCGGCCATCGACGCGCGCAACCTCGTGCTCTATGGCGGCATGCGGCCGGGCATCGACCTGTTCCAGATGGACCCCGCGATCTCCTACGGCATCAACGAGTACGCGGCGATGATCGCGACGCTGGAAGCCAACGGCTACTCCCGGGCCCAGATGTTCCCGCATGGCGGTCACATGCTGGCGCTGCACACGGTTGTCGGCTTCGGCATTGGCGGCTCGGAAGCCTATCCCGGCGTCTTCGCGCCGTTCGGCGGCTTCTCGCCCGGATGCAAGGTGGCGGATGGCACTGTCTCCCCGACCGACGCGCCCGGCTTCGGGCTGGAGGAGAAGCCCGACCTCTACGATTGCTTCCGCGACCTGCTGGATTGACTCAGCCGGTAAGGACGACTTCTCGTCCGCTGGCCGCCGAGGCCCGCATGGCGTCGATGATGCGCATGTTGGCGAGGCCGTCGGCGCAGGTGACCAGCGGTGTGGCGCCCTTGCGGATGACATCCGCGAACTGCTTGAGCTGCTCCATGTAGACCGGGGCGGGAATGTAAGTGAGCGTCTCGCGGCGCTGCTCGGTTTCCCAGTCCGGCTCCGCGCCGGAATAGGTCCAGAGACCGAGATCGGGCAGGCTGAGGCCCGCCTTCGTGCCGGAATAGATATGCGCGGAGATGTCGTGCGCCGGGAAGCGCGCGGGAGCCTCGCCGGCGGAAAGGTCCCAGGCCCAGGGGCCGCAGCTCGCATCCGAGATCGTCAGGCTGGCGATGCCGCCGCTGCGGAAGGTGATGATGGCGCTCGCGGTATCCTCGACCGGCGAATTGCGCCGGGCGTGGGAGACCACCGCGCGCACGCTGGCCGCCTCGCCGAAGAAGTGGCGCAGCAGGTCGATCTCGTGGCTCATGTTGATGGCGAGCGGGCCGCCCTGGCCGGGCGTGCGCCGCCATTCGGCGTTGAAGTAGGCGGCGGGCTTGGCCAGCGTCGAGTTGACCACGGCGGTCACCATCTCGCCGATCCGGCCCGCCTCGATCGCCGCCTTGGCCGCCTTGATGATCGGGTTGTGCCGTCGGTGATGGCCGAGCAGCAGCGGCACGCCGGTGCGCTCCACGGCGGCGACCAGCCTCTCGGCGTCGGCCGCCTCGTTGGCGACGGGCTTTTCCAGCAGCACCGGGATGCCGGCTTCCAGCAGCAGCGTCGCGTAGGGAACGTGGGTGTGGTTGGGCGAGGCGACGATCACCGCATCGGCGGCGCGGGCTTCCAGCAGGCCCTCGATATCCGGGAAATGCGGCACGCCATGCTCGGCGGCGAGCCGAGGCGCCCCGGGCGCCGGGTCGACGATGGCCGACAGCGCGAAGCCGTCCGACTTGCCGAGGGTTTCGATATGGGTGCGTCCGATAACGCCGGCGCCGACGACGGCGACCCTGATGACTGACATGGCTGGACCTTCCGTTCCCTGGACGCCGGGTTCGACCCGGCTTTCCGGTACACCTAGACCGGAAAGCCGGGCCGGGAAAGGCCCGAGATGGCGAGCGGCTCAGATGTCGAAGAACACCGTTTCGTCGTCCCCCTGCAGGCGGATGTCGAAGCGGTAGACAACCTTGCCGTCCTTCTCGCCGCGGGTGGCGATCAGGGTCTTGCGGCGATCCGGCACCTCGACCGAGTTGATCACCGGGTCCTTGGCGTTGGCGGCGTCCTCGTCGGAGAAATACATCCTTGTGTGCAGGCCGATATTGATGCCGCGGGCGACGATCCAGAGGCTGAGATGCGGCGCCATCGGCAGTCCGGAGCGGCCGCGGACGGGACCCGGCTTCACGGTGTCGAAGCTCCAGACGCCGCTGTCGAAATCCGAGATCACCCGGCCCCAGCCGCGGAAGCCGGTCTCGACCTCGCCCGACGGGTCTTCAGGATGGGCATGCGCGCCTTTCGCGTTCGCCTGCCAGACCTCGATCAGCACGTCCTTCACCGGTGAGCCGGTACCGTCATAGACGATGCCCTCGACGGTGATGCGTTCACCTTCTGCGTTCGGGCCGGCGATGTCCCAGCCGAGTTCCTGGTCGAATATCTCGAAGCCGGCCGCACCCGGAGCGAGACCGATATGAACGAAGGGGCCTGCCGTCTGGGAGGCGGTTTCGTGGAGGTAGCCAAGTTTCTGTGCCATCGGTCAGTTCCCTTCCAGACGGTTCTCGAACATCGTCGAGCGGCGGCCGCGCAGCACGATGTCGAACTTCCAGGCGGTCGAATCGAACGGGATGCTCGCATTCATGTCGAGCGGGGCGATGAGCCCGTCGATGGCATCCTGGTCGGGGATGGTCTTGAGGATCGGGCAGAGCGGGATCAGCGGGTCGCCCTCGAAATACATCTGGGTGATCAGCCGCTGGGCGAAGCCGGTGCCGAAGACCGAGAAATGGATATGCGCCGGCCGCCAGCTGTTGTTGTAGTTGCGCCAGGGATAGGCGCCGGGCTTCACGGTGCGGAAGAAGTAATAGCCGTTCTCGTCCGTGAGCGTGCGGCCGCAGCCGCCGAAATTCGGGTCGATGGGCGCGAGGTAGGTGTCCTTCTTGTGGCGGTAGCGGCCGCCGGCATTGGCCTGCCAGAACTCGACCAGCGTGTTCGGCACCGGCTTGCCGCTTTCGTCGAGCACGCGGCCATGGACGATGATGCGCTCGCCCACGGGATCGCCGGTCTTGGCGAAGTTCTTGATCAGGTCGTTGTCGAGCGGGCCGATATCGTTGTGGCCGAACACCGGGCCGGTGACTTCCGACAAGGTGTTGTCGATCGCCAGCAGCGCATGGCGCGGCGACCGGGCGACGGAGGTCTTGTAGACCGGGGTATATTGCGCCGGCTGGCGGTTCCGGTCGCGCTGGAAGAACTCGCCCAGCGGCAGTTGGTTGGGAATGGACACGGTGTTTCCTCTCCTGTGTCGGGATTTGCTGTGCTGAAGGGAATGACATAACCGTGGAATTTAATAAATTGAATAGATTGGAAATCGACTTAACCAATCAGTTATGGAAATCGACCCGCGAACCCGCCTGCGCCATATCCGCTGCTTCCTCGCCATCGCCCGTGCCGGGACGCTGTCGGAAGCCGCGGAAAGCCTGCATATCACCCAGCCGGCGGCCTCCAAGACGCTGAAGGAGCTGGAAGCCATTCTCGGCGTGGAGCTGTTCGACCGCGCGGCACGGCGGCTCCGGCTGAACGCCGCCGGCCAGCTGTTCCAGCAGCATGCCGGCAATGCCTTCGCCGAGCTGATGCGCGCGCAGGACGAGGTGCGCAAGGTTCGCCGTGACACGGTGAAGCTCTCGGTCGGCGTGCTGCCGAGCGCGGCGACGGACCTCTTCCCCCGCGCCGCGCTGGAATTCCGGCG
>JAVKCR010000184.1:0-10708 GCA_040222645.1 Rhodospirillales bacterium | reverse complement strand
TGACCGACCTGTTCAGGATACGCCTGCTGCCCGTTCTCGCCGGTATCATGTTCCTCGCCGTCGCGGGCGCCGCCGCCGCGCAGGACGCCGGGACCGGAACGCCCCCCGACAAGGCGGTCGAGACTCTGCTCGAGGTGCTGAAGGACGATGCCGCCCGCCAGGCGCTGATCGAGAAACTGGAGGCGGCCCAGGGCGGTGCGTCTGCCGGCGATTCTTCCGGCATCGATGCCGTGCGTACGGGTTTCGCCGAGATCCTGCGGACGGTCTCCCGTACCGTCGAGCGGTTCAGCGGCCAGATCGCGCAATCCGCCGACCTCGTGGTCCGTCTGCCCGGGATCGTCACCGACTTCGCGTTGCGCATGGCAGAGCCGGACAACCGGGATTTCTGGTTGTCGCTGCTGGTCATGGTCGGGGCCGTGCTGGTCGCCGCGCTCGCGGCCGAATGGCTGGCGGTGCGTGTGCTGGCCCGCCCGCTGCGGATCATGGAAGCCCGCGAGGCGCAGAGCTCCTGGTTCCGCTCGGTCTACGTGGTCGGCCGGCTGTTCCTGAAGATCCCGCCGGTGCTGGCCTTCGCCGGCGCCGCCTTCGGCGTGCTGTCGAGCTTCAATCCTGATCCGGTGCCGCGGCTGCTGCTGCTGACCGTGATCAACGCCAACCTGTTCGTGCGTATCGGTACCGTAACCGGCCTGATCCTGCTCAGCCCGAAGGTCGCCAATCTCCGGCTGCTGCCGATCAGCGACGAAACGGCGGCCTATCTGCAGATCTGGCTGCGGCGTTACCTGGTGACCATCCTCTACGGCTATTTCTCCATCGAGGCGGCGCACCTGCTCGGCCTGCCAGGCGGCGCGCACCAGCTGCTGCTGAAGCTGCTCGGCTTCATGGTGCTGGCGATGGTGATCGTCTTCATCCTGCAGAACCGCGATCATGTCGCCAGGTCGATCCGCGGCGAGGCCGAAGGGGCCGCCGCGGTGCTGCGGGGCCGGGTCGCGGCATCCTGGCACATCTTCGCGATTCTCTATGCTATCGCCGGATTCCTCGTCTGGGCGCTGGCCATCCGGGACGGCTTCGCTTTCCTTGCCCAGGCGACAATCGTCACCCTGGTGATCGGCATAGCGGCCCGCCTGCTGCGGGCGGCGCTCGCGCGCTTCACAGGCCGGCTGTTCCACCTCAACGACGAGACCAAGGCCCGCTTCCCGCTGCTCGAGACGCGTGCCAACCGCTATATCCCGGCCATCGACCGTATCGGCGGCGGGGCGATCTACCTGCTGGCGGTGCTGCCGATCCTGCAGGCATGGGGGCTGGACGTGTTCGGCTGGCTGGCCAGCGACACCGGGCGCGGATTCACAGGCCGCATCGCCTCCATCGTGTTCACCCTGACGATCGCGCTGGTCGTCTGGGAGACGGTCAGCATGCTGATCGAACGGTTTCTCAAGAACAAGGGCGGGGAGGCCGACAGCCAGCGGCTGCTGACGCTGCTGCCGCTGATCCGCAATTTCGTCCGAATCGCGCTCGCGGTCTTCGCGACGCTGATCGTGCTGTCGGAACTCGGCATCGACATCGCGCCGCTGCTGGCCGGCGCCGGCGTGGTCGGTCTCGCGATCGGCTTCGGGGCGCAGACGCTGGTGAAGGACGTGATCACCGGCATCTTCATGCTGGTCGAGGATTCCATCGCGGTCGGCGACTGGGTGCGCATCGCCGACCAGCTCGGTCGTATCGAGAGCATGTCGATCCGCACCGTGCGCATCCGCGATATCGACGGGCAGGTCCATTCCATCCCGTTCGGCGAGATCACCATGGTGACCAACCTGAACCGCGAGTTCGGCATCGCCCTGATGGATATCGGCGTTGCCTACCGCGAGGATTATGACGAGGTCGTCAAGGTGCTGGAGCGGGTCGGCCAGGAGCTCTACGAGGACCCGGCTTGGAACGGCGACATTCTTTCGCCGCTGGAAGTCCAGGGCCTGCAGAACCTGGGCGATTCGGCGGTCGAGATCCGGGTGCGCTACCGCACCAAGCCGGTCACGCAATGGAAGATCCGGCGCGAGTTCCTGCGCCGCGTGAAGAAGGCCTTCGATGCGGAGGGTATCGAGATACCCTTCCCGCACCAGACGATCTATTTCGGCGAGGACAAGAAGGGCAAGGCGCCGCCGCTGCATCTCAGGACCGCTGCGGCACCGGTGGACGGCGAGGCTACGTGAACGCCCCGGAACGCCGGGCACGCCAAGGCTGGATGCCGGATTCGCGTTCCGGCATCGTCACCTTCCTGCTGGTCTCGCTCACCGCGATGGGGCCGATCACCACCGACCTCTATTTGCCGTCGCTGCCGTCGATCACCGGTGCGCTCGACACCGACGTGGCGACCGCGCAGCTCACCCTCAGCGTCTTCATGGTCGGGTTCGCGCTGTCGCAGATCGTCTATGGACCGCTGTCCGACCGTTTCGGCCGGCGGCCGATGGTGCTTGCCGGCTTCTCGCTCTACACGCTCGCCTCGCTCGCCTGTTCCTATGCCTGGAACATCGAGACGCTGATCGTCGCCCGTTTCTTCCAGGCGGTCGGCGGCTGTTGCGGGGTGGTGATCGCGCGCGCCGCCGTCCGTGACATCTATGGTCCGACGGAATCGGCGCGCATCCTCGCATGGCTCGGTGCGGCGATGGGGCTGGCCCCGGCGATCGCCCCGGTGATCGGCGGGGTGATCGAGAAGTTCTACGGCTGGACGGCGAATTTTCTCGCGCTCACCGTCTATGGCGGCGCGACCGTGCTGCTGGCATTCGTGGTGTTCGCCGAGACCAACCGGCACAAGGACCCGACGGCGCTGAACCCGGCGGCGATGGCGCGGAACTTCGGGGCGCTGGCCTCGGCACGGCGGTTCGTCGGCTACACGCTGACCAACACCTTCATCTTCGCCAGCCTGTTCACCTTCATCTCCGGCTCGGCCTTCGTCTTCATCGAGGGCTACGGTATCCCGCCGGAGGATTTCTGGATCTATTTCTCCGCCTGTCCGCTCGGCTACACCGCGGGCAGCCTGGTCGCGGCCAAGCTGTCGCGGCGGGTGGGGGCGGACAATCTCATCCTCGGCGGGGCGATCTTCGGCATGCTGAACTGCCTGGCCGGGCTCGCCGTGATGGCCTGGATGTCGGACGGTGCGGCGATTGTGGCCATCGCCGCCATCGGCGTGTTCGCCGCGGTCGGCATCGTCATGCCGAACTCCATCGCCTCGGCCATCGCGCCCTATCCGAAGATGGCGGGTGCCGCCTCCTCGCTGCTCGGGCTGGTGCAGATGTCGGCCGGCGCGCTCGCGGCCTACCTGGCCGGCGCGCTGTTCGACGGCACCGCCTGGCCGATGATGCTGCAACTGACCGCGACGACGCTCGCGGGGCTGCTGGTTTATGTCGTGCTGATCCGCGCGCGCGGGCTCAGCCGGATGCAAGCCGTCCCAGGAGCCGGTCCAGCAGGCCAGGGTCCGGATCCGGCGTGACCTCGACGGAGGCCGGCGCCTCCGCGTTCGCCGGGACCGGCAATGCGCGCGGCGGCAATCCCTTGTGGGCGGCGCGCATCAGGTCGCGCCAGAGCGCCGCCGGCAGCGATCCGCCGGTCACCTTGTCCATCTCGCCATCGGTGGCGCCGAGCCAGATGCCGGCGGCATAGTCGGCGGTGTAGCCGACGAACCAGGCATCCCTGAACGACTGGCTGGTGCCGGACTTGCCGCCCGCCGGCCGGTCCAGCGCGGCGGCGCGGCCGGTGCCGCGCTCGATCACCTGGCCCAGCATGTAATGCAGGTCGGCGAGCACCGGTCCGGAGACGACCTGGCGGTGCCGTTCGCGGGCGTGCGCGTAGAGGCGGGCGCCGTCGCGGCTGCGGATCTCGCGGATGCCCCAGGGCGCGACGCCGCCGCCCGCATTGGCGAACACGGCGTAGGCGGTGGTCAGTTCGAGCAGGCTGGCATCCGCGGTGCCGAGCGAGATCGTCGCATCCGCCGGGAAGTCTGAAACGAAGCCGAGCCGCCGGGCGGTTTCCACCACCCGGTCATGGCCAAGGCGGCCGTAGAGTTTCGCTGTCGGAACGTTGAGCGAGTTCGCGAGCGCGTCCGCGAGGGTAACCGGCCCCCGGAACTTCCGATCGTAGTTGCGAGGTGACCAGTCGCCGAGGGTGAAGGGCGCGTCCTCGATCGTCGTCGAGGGCGTGAGCCCGGATTCGAGGGCGGCGAGGTAAATCACCGGCTTGAAGGCGGAGCCGGGCTGGCGTCGCGCCTGGACCGCCATGTTGAACTGGCTCTGACCGTAGGACGGCCCGCCGACCATGGCGGCGATGGCGCCGTCCGGGCGCAGCACCACGATGGCGCCGGTATCGATGCCCTTGGGCTTGCCATGCTTCGCGAGCGCGCCGGCGAGAAGACGCTCGGCGCTGCGCTGGAGATCCGCCTCGATGGTGGTGCGGATGGTGACGTCGCGGCCGTCGATGTCGGCGAAGGCCGGCGCCCGGTCTATCGCCCAGTCGGCGAAATGCCGCGCGAGGCCGCCGCCCGGTGTGCGCCCGGCGGCCGGCTTGCCCGCCGCCGCGCGGCCGGCCGTCTCGACGTTGATGAAGCCGGCATCGACCATGTTGGCCAGCACGACCCTGGTGCGGTCGCGCGAGGCTGTCTCGTCGGCCGCCGGGTTGTAGCGGCTCGGCGCCTTCAGCATGCCGGCCAGCGTGGCGCTTTCGTAGAGCCCGAGCGCGGTCGCCGGCCGGCCGAAATAGCGACGGGCGGCGGCATCCACGCCATAGACGCCGCTGCCGAGATAGACCCGGTTGAGGTAGATCGTCAGGATCTGGTCCTTGGTGAATTTCTGCTCCAGCCAGAGCGCGATCAGCATTTCCTGCACCTTGCGGCGGATGGTGCGTTCCGACGAGAGAAACAGGTTCTTTGCGAGCTGCTGGGTCAATGTCGAGCCGCCCTGGCGTACCCCGCCGGCGGAGATGTTGGTGACCAGTGCGCGGGCGATGCCGATCGGGTCGACGCCCGGATGGTCGTAGAAGCGTCGGTCCTCGGTCGCGATCACCGCCTGCTTGAGGTGCAAGGGCAGCTCATGCGCCTGCACCGGCATGCCGAAGACATCGCCGAAGGAGACGATGCGTTCGCCGCCGGATGCGAGCACGGTCGCTGCAGGCCTGCGGCCCTCGGCGATGGCGTCGGCGATGTCCGGCAGGTCCCAGCCATACCAGACGAGGCCGGCGCCAAGCGCCACGAAACCCCAGATCACCGTTACGGTGGCCCAGATCGTCAGCCGGCCGGCGAGTGACCGTGATTTCGCGGCGCCGGCGGCGGATTTCGAGAGACTGGTTTTCTTCCGGGACCTTGCCGGTTTCGCCTGCTTCTCCGCGTCATCCGCCGGCTTGCGGGCGGGCGTCGCCGGCGAGCGACCCTTGGTCGTCCGTCTGCGGGAGGCGGCAGGGCTTTTCTGCTTCTCGGCCATCGCCGCATGATGCCCTGAAGGCTTTAGGACAAGGTTAAGACGCGCGCCGTGCTTTCGCCGCATTCATCGGTATCTTTCACCGGAAACAGCCGGAGGAACATCCATGCGCCGCATCATTGCCACCGCCGCTCTTGCCGTCCTGCTCGCGTCGGGTGCGGCGCAGGCCCAGAGCCAGCCGACCCCCGAGCAGCTGCTGGAAGACGGCGCGAAGCGCATCGTCGAGGCGATGCGACTGCTGCTGATGGCGATCCCGCAATACGAGGCGCCGGTGGTGCTGGAGAACGGCGACATCCTGATCCGGCGGGTGCCGAAGGAGGCTCCACCCGCGCCAGCCCCGCGCGAACCAACCGAGAGCGAGACCTGAACCCGCGCAATCGGCGTTTGCAGGCGCGCGGCGCTTTGGGAAGAATGCCGCCATGAGCCAGGAACTTTCAGACGCGCTCTGGGGCGCGCAACTCGACCATCTGGTGTTCGGCTGCCCCGACCCCGAACGCATGGCCCGGTTCTACGCGACCGTGCTCGGCACCGGTTTTAGCGCGCATGGCGCGGACGGCTTCGTGATCGCCGGGCCGGGTCGCAAGGTGCTGGTGCGCAAGGCCGACCGCTTCGACCAGCTGGGGGCGGCCTTCCGTTTCGCCTCCGCCGATGCCCTCGACCGCTATCGCGCCGCGGTGGCGGCGACCGGTCTCAATCTCAAGCCGCTCGATACGCCGTTCTTCCGCGACGGTTTCGCGGTCACCGATCCCGACGGTCGCGACAGCATCTTCGGTATCGTCGACGGGGAATTCGCGCTGCCCGACCCGGTCGAGGCAACGCCGCCGGGCCGCCTGCAGCATGCGGTGGTGGCGACGACGACGCTGCCGGCGATGATCGACTTCTACGAGAACCGGCTCGGCTTCCGGCCTTCGGACTACGTCGTCGACGAGAAGGCGCCGGAAAAGCCGGTCACCGCCGCCTTCTACCGCTCCGACCCGGAACATCACTCGATCGCCGTGTTCCGTTCCGATGCCGCCCGGCCCGACCACCATGCCTACGAGGTCGAGTGCTGGAACGACATCCGCGACTGGGCCGACCGGCTGGCGGAAAAGGACATCCAGATCTGGTGGGGCCCCGGCCGCCACGGGGTCGGCAACAACCTGTTCTTCATGATCGAGGACCCCTGGGGCTACAAGCTCGAGATGTCCGCCGAACTGGAGATCGTGCCGGCGGAAATAGAGGTCCGCATCTGGGCGCACGGGCCGCGCGCGCTCAATCTCTGGGGCAACGCCTGGATGCGCAGCTGAACACGAAAGGCGCTTGCCATTCCGCGCCGGCGGGCCAAATCTTGCTGCAACGCACAAACATGTCGCCGCAAGAAACTGGAGGCCCACCATGCTCAACGGACTGAACGCCATCGTTACCGGATCGACCAGCGGGATCGGGCTCGCCATGGCCGAGGCGCTGGCCCGCGCCGGCGCCAACGTCATGCTGAACGGGCTGGGCGATGCGGCCGCGATCGAGAAGACCCGGGCCGGTCTGGCGGCGGAGACCGGCAAGGACATCTGCTACAATGCCGCCAACATGCTGGAGCCGTCGGAAATCCGAGCCATGGTCGCCGAGGCCGAGGCGCGCTGGGGTTCCGTCGACATCCTGGTCAACAATGCCGGCATCCAGCATGTCTCGCCGATCGAGGATTTCCCCGACGACAAGTGGGACGCGATCATCGGCATCAACCTCTCGTCGGCCTTCCATTGCATCAAGGCCGTCATGCCGGGCATGAAGACGCGCGGCTTCGGGCGGATCATCAACCTCGCCTCGGCCCATGCGCTGGTCGCCTCGCCCTACAAGGTCGCCTATGTCGCCGCCAAGCACGGCATCGCCGGGATCACCAAGACGGTGGCGCTGGAAGTGGCGAAGGAAGGCATCACGGTCAACGCGATCTGCCCGGGCTACGTGCTGACCCCGCTGGTCGAGAAGCAGATTCCCGACACCGCGAAAGCCCGCGGCATCAGCGAGGACGAAGTGATCAACAACGTCATGCTGGCCGGCCAGCCGACCAAGGAATTCGTCGGCACCGACGAGATCGGCGAGATGGCGGTGTTCCTGTCGCGCCGAGAGAACAGGTCGATCACCGGCGCGATCCTGTCGATCGACGGCGGCTGGGTGGCGCAATAGGGGAGAAACGTCGGGGGCGGCGGTTCAATGTGCTCGATCGCCACACCGACCTTCGTCATCTCGATCCTCGTCATCCTGAATTGAATTCAGGATGACGGGTTTTTTGAGTTTGGAGTTCATGACGGTGCGAAGCCCATGACGACAGAATCCAAGCCGGTCAATCTCGCCCTGCAGGGCGGCGGGGCGCATGGCGCGTTTACATGGGGCGTGCTCGACCGGCTGCTGGAAGACGGCCGGATCATCTTCGAGGGTGTCTCGGGCACCAGCGCCGGGGCGATGAACGCGGTGCTGCTGGCCGACGGGCTGATGCAGGGCGGGGCGGACGGCGCCCGGCGGCTGCTGCACGATTTCTGGCGCGACGTCAGCCGGGCCGCCATGGCGAGCCCGCTGCAACGCTCGCCGCTGTCGATGTTCATGGGCTCCTGGAGCCTCGACGATTCCCTCGGCTACCTGTTCATGGACATGCTGAGCCGAGTCGCCTCGCCCTACGACCTCAACCCGCTCAACATCAATCCGCTGGCCGATATCATCGCCTCCCATGTCGATTTCGACCGGGTCCGCGCCTGCACGAAGACCAAGCTCTTCATCTCCGCGACCAACGTGCATACCGGGCGGGTCCGGGTGTTCGACACGGCGGAGATCACGGCGGATACGGTGATGGCCTCGGCCTGCCTGCCGTTCCTGTTCCAGGCCGTCGAGATCGACGGCGTGCCCTTCTGGGACGGCGGCTACATGGGCAACCCGGCGCTGTTCCCGTTCTTCAATGCCTGCGCCACCGAGGACATCCTGCTGGTCCAGATCAACCCGATCGAACGGGTCCATACCCCGAAGACTGCGCGCGAGATCATGAACCGGATGAACGAGATCACCTTCAACGCCTCGCTGATGAAGGAATTCCGGGCGATCGATTTCGTCTCCCGGCTGATCGACGACGGCAAGCTCTCGGAAGACCATTACAAGCATGTCCGCCTGCACCGCATCGCCGGCGACCGCGAGATGGTCGACCTCTCGGCCTCCTCGAAGATGAACGCGGAGTGGGAGTTTCTCACCTGGCTGCGCGATCTCGGCCGCGATACCGCGTCCGCATGGCTCGCGGCGCATTACGATGCGGTCGGAAACGAGGCCTCCGTCGACCTCAGGGCGCTGTTCGACTGACCCCCGGGATCAGTCGTCGGTGCTGCCCATGTCGATCGGCACGCCGGGCCGGTCCTTCGAGGTGCGGATGGTCTCGAAGGTGGTTACCGTCGAGACATGCGGGGCCGAGGTCAGGCGCATGGTGATGTCGTCGCGCTGTTCCTTGTCGCGCGCGACGATCTTCAGCATGAAATCGCCGCCGCCGCGGATCATGTGGCATTCGCGGATTTCCGGCCAGTCGGCCACCGCGCCCTCGAAGGCGCTGAGCACGGTCTGGGACTGGCTGTCGAGACCGACCAGCGCGAAGAACATCTCCTTCACGTTCAGCATGCCGGCATCCACGTCGGCGTGGTAGCCGCGGATGAAGCCGGCTTCCTCCAGCGCGCGGACGCGCCGCAGGCAGGGCGGTGCCGAGATGCCGGCCCGCCGGGCCAGTTCGACATTGGTCATCCGGCCATCGCGCTGCAGGTCCTTGAGGATCTGGATGTCGATGGAATCGAGTCTTTCGCGATGCACGCGCGCTCTCCTGTTGAAAGAATCTTGCGCAACAATATTGCGGCTGCGGGGCTGCAGCGCAACATGATTGTCGGTGGACAAATGACGGTCAGCCGTCGCCGAGCAGGGCCGGCACCAGCAGCACCAGCCCGCCGGTCATGATCGCCGCGTCGAAGATGAGGTCGTGCGAGCGCGCGGAAATCCGCGTCGTCAGCCACTTCGCGACCAGCGCGCCGGGGGTCGCCATCAGCCCGATCAGGATCGCCACCGCCCACAGCGAGGGCGGCAGCACACCGGCGCCGAGAAACACGCCGGTCTTGAACAGGCCGAGGAAGGTGGAGACCGCGGCATCGGTGGCGATCACCGCCTTCGAAGACAGCCCGGCGGCCATCAGCATCGAGAGCAGCATGACCCCGGACCCGCTGGTGCCACCCATCACCAGGCCGTAGCCGAGCGAAGAGACGGCCAGCCCGCGGTCGGACAGGGCGAAGCGCAGCTTTCTCATCGCGTGCCGCATTGGCACCAGGCAGACCAGCATGGCGCCGATGAATATCTGTGCCTGCTGTCCGGTAAGCAGAGAGAAGGCGAAGGCGCCGAGCATAACGGTCGGCGCCGCCGCAAGCGAGACGATGACCGCCTTGCGCCGGTCGAGGTCGCTCCAGAAGGTGATCAGCCGGGTCGGGTTGGTGATGATCGATGCCAGCGCGATCACCGGCACCACCGCATCGGCGCCGATCAGCGGCACCAGGATCAGCGGCATGGTCAGGCCGGTGCCGTAACCGGCGACCCCGCCAAGCACCTGTGCGCCGAAGGCGACGAGGGCCACGAGGGCCATATCGGAGAGGGCAATGTCCAAGGCGGGGAATCCGGAGACGGGAGAGCGGGTTTTTTGCGCCCGGCCCGGGATCGTTGCAAGCAGATTTCATTCGCCGGCAACCGGGTTTCGCCCTGTGCAACCGTCCGGAATCAGGGCGTCTTTGCCGGTTTCATCCGCATCGCCTCGAGGGCGGATGCGATGGGGATGAACAGGTTGAGGTTCTCGCCCCGGACCTTGAGCACGGTGATGGCGACCACGTTCCCCTGGTCGTCGAGCAGTGGGCCGCCGCTGTTGCCGGGCGATACCGGTGCGTCGGCCTGGATGAAGCCCTTGTCCGGCGATTCCGGGGCCCGGACGGCGCTGACGATGCCCGACGTGATGGTGGAACTGAGCGCCTCGATCGTCGGCGTACCGATGGCATAGACCTTTTCGGCCTGCTTCACCGGTGTGAAGCGGAGCGGCAGCGGCCGGATTCGCTGCGGCTCGACCCGGACCAGGGCGACATCGCGCACGGTGTCCCGTCGCATCACCTCGCCATAGATCCGCCGTCCGGTGCTGAGGGTGACGCGGACGCGGCTGGCCGTACCGACACCATGCGCGTTGGTCAGAATGAGGCCGTCCGCACTGACGAAGAACCCGGACCCGTGTCCGCTGC
>JAVKCR010000183.1:0-13147 GCA_040222645.1 Rhodospirillales bacterium | reverse complement strand
GGTGAGGTGATGACATCAATGGGTTGAGTTGATGGTGAATCGGCAGCGCATTGACCCCGGCGCCCTCTTGCGTCATCTTTCGCGCACTGGGGTTTTTCCGCGACGTCCCCGTGAAGCGTCAGCTCAAAGATCGCGTCCCTTGCAACTTCCCTAGTGGAGGAGTGGACGCTTATGACCAGTCTCACCGAAATCACCGTATCCCGACTTTCGAAACTCGTCGGCCTGCCCGACAGCCCCGCCATCGTCGATGTGCGGATTCCCGACGATTTTGCCGCCGACCCGCGGCTGGTCCCCGGCTCCTGCCGGCGCTCGCATCTCGATGTCGCCGCCTGGGCGTGCGACTTCGCCGGGCGGTCGGTCATCGTTTCCTGCCAGAAGGGTCTCAAGCTCAGCCAGGGGGTGGCCGCGTTGCTCCGCCATGAAGGTATCCCGGCGGAGACGCTGGAAGGCGGCTTCGAGGCCTGGCGCGACGCCGGCGAGCCGCTGGTGGATACCGGCCGGCTGCCGGAACGCGATGCGCGCGGCCGCACGCTCTGGGTCACCCGCGCGCGGCCGAAGATCGACCGCATCGCCTGCCCCTGGCTGATCCGCCGCTTCGTCGATCCCGAGGCGGTATTCCTCTATGTCTCGGCGTCCGAGGTCCAGCCGGTCGCCGAGCGCTTCGGCGCCGCACCCTTCGATATTGAAGATACCTGGTTCAGCCATCGCGGCGAGCTGTGCAGCTTCGATACCATGATCGACACGTTCGGCCTGCATACCGACGCGCTCGACCGGCTTGCCGTGATCGTGCGCGGTGCCGATACTGCCCGCCACGATCTCGCGCCGGAAGCCGCCGGCCTGCTCGCCATCTCGCTCGGCTATTCGCGCCGCTACCGCGACGATCTCGAGCAGCTGGAGGCGACCATGGCGGTTTATGACGGTCTCTACCGCTGGTGCCGCGACGCGACGGACGAGACGCATGACTGGCCGGCCCGCAACGCCGGGAAGAAGGGGGAGTAGGGGGTATGGCGATGGTGAACGGGGCGGCGGCACCGACCTTCGGCGAGGCCTTCGCGACCTTCTGGCGTATCGGCATCCTCTCCTTCGGCGGTCCGACCGCGCAGATCGCCGTGATGCACCGCATCCTGGTCGACGAGAAGGGCTGGCTGACGGAACGCCAGTTCCTCAATGCGCTCTCCTTCTGCATGCTGCTGCCGGGGCCGGAGGCGATGCAGCTCGCCACCTATGCAGGCTGGCGGCTTCACGGGGTGGCCGGCGGTCTCGCCGCCGGCCTGCTGTTCGTCCTCCCGGGCGCCGCCGTGGTGCTGGCGCTCGCCATGATCTATGCCGGCTTCGGCGAGGTCCGCTTCGTCGAGGCGCTGTTCCTCGGCATCAAGGCCGCGGTGCTGGTGATCGTCGTCGAGGCGCTGCTCAGGATCTCGAAGAAGGCGCTGAAGGGATCGGTCCACTGGGTGCTGGCCGGTCTCTCCTTCCTCGGCATCTTCGTCTTCGCGCTTCCCTTCCCGCTGATCATCGCCATCGCCGCCCTGCTCGGCTACATGCATGGCGACAGGACGGGAGAGGATGCGGGTGAGCGGCCGGAGCTGGTGAAGGCCTCGCGCACGTTCGGCACCATCCTCATCTGGACAGCGATCTGGATGGTGCCGCTGGTCGGGCTCGCCATGCTGGTCGGCCACGACCATATCCTCGCCCAGCTCGGCGTCTTCTTCTCGAAGCTCGCCATGGTCACCTTCGGCGGCGCCTACGCCGTGCTCGCCTACATGGCGCAGGACGTGGTGGTGAAGTTCGGCTGGCTCGAGGCGGGCCAGATGATGGACGGCCTCGGTCTCGCCGAGACCACGCCGGGACCGCTGATCCTGGTCACGGAGTTCGTCGGCTACCTCGCCGCCTACCGGCAGGGCGGCGACGGCGCACTGATGCTCGGGGTCGCGGGGGCGCTGGTCACGCTCTGGGCCACCTTCGCGCCCTGCTTCCTCTGGATCTTCGCCGGCGCGCCCTACATCGACTGGATCATCGCCCGGCCGCGCCTGCGCGGCGCGCTGTCGGCGATCACCGCGGCGGTGGTCGGCGTCATCCTCAACCTCGCGGTCTGGTTCGCGCTGCATGTCTTCTTCGCCGAGGTCAGCCGGGTGGAGGCGGCGGGACTGACGCTCTGGGTGCCGGAATGGGCGACGCTCGACTGGCGGGTGGTGGCGATGTCGGCGATTTCCGGCTGGCTGCTGCTGGTCCGCCATTGGGGCATCGCGAAGGTGCTTGGCGTCGCGGCGGTGCTCGGGCTCGCCTTCAGCTATCTCCCGGTCTGATCAACCGGCGAGCGCGTTGAAGACGATGTAGCACCCCATCGCGGCGATGGCGGCGAACAGCGCGCGGCGGAAGCCTGCTTCAGGCAGCCGCCGCCGCAGGCGCTGGCCGATCGCCATGCCGATGAAGGCCGGCACGATGCCGATCAGCGAGAGGAGACCAAGCTCCGCGGTGAGCCGTCCGCCGCTGCCGAGCGAGAGGGCGAGCGCCAGCGTCGACAGCGTGAACAGCATGCCCATCGCCTGCACCAGCCGGTCGCGCGGCAGGCCGATGGCCTGGAGGTACATCACGCCGGGCACGACGAAGGAACCGGTCATGCCGGTCAGCACCCCGTTCACCGCGCCGGTGAGGATGCCGGCGGGCGTCTCCATGCGTGGCGGAACCGAGAACCGGAGCCCGGCGAGCCCGCTCACTCCATAGGCGATCAGGAGTGCGCCGAGCAGGGTCGAGAGATGCGCGAGTTCGACCCGCGAAAGCGCCAGCCCGCCGATCCAGACCGTGCCGGTGGCGACCGCGAGAAAGGGCGCGATGCGTCTAGCGACCGCGAGCCAGCCGCCCCCGGCCACCGCCTGCCAGGCATTGGTCAGGAAGGAGGGCAGCAGCAGGATCGCCATCGCCTCCGGCAACCCGAGCGCCGCGGTGAGGATGGCGAGACTGACGGTCGGCAGGCCGAGCCCGACGACACCCTTCACCGCCCCGGCGAGGATGAAGGTGGCGAGAACGATGATGACGTCGGCGATATCCATGCAGGCGCTCCGGAATGCGGGTGAGGCTCACCGGTTCCGCCCGGCGAAGCAAGCGGAGGATAGGCGACGCGCGCGCGGAATGTTTCGGCGGGGAACGAAATGGAGGGGGAAGCGCCGCTCCCCTCGTCCTGAACTCGTTTCAGGACCCCGACCGGCTGGCCTGAGCCTGTCTGTTGTCCGCTCCGGCAGGTTGCGCGAGGTCCTGAAACGAATTCAGGACGAGGGGGATAGAAATTAATAAATAAAAACAACGTCATCCTGACGAAGATCTGGATGACGTCGGCTTTTTTTGTTTCGGATGAAGTACCCCAACCTCGTCATCCCGGGGCCGCCGCAGGCGGAACCCGGGACCTCGGGCATCCGCGGTAACCGCCCGAGGTCCCGGACTGCCGCTGCGCGGCATCCGGGATGACGTGTTTAGGGACGGTGGGTACGTTCCCCTCATCCCCAAACTTGTCATCAGGATGACGAGAGTTCTTGTTTCGAAGGCTATCCCCATCTCCGCGTCACCCCGGATGACGCGGAGTGGTCGTTCGGGACCTCCCTGGGTCAGCGGCCAGGGAAGACGTTTCTAGGCTTGGATCGCTTGCGCCGTCACCGTCTCCCGTCGTTCCAGCACCTCGCGGACCTTGTCGGCGGCGTCGCGGACGGTCTGGATGCCGGCGTCCGGCTTGTGGGCGTTCTCGCTGAGGTGGCGGCGCCAGATCCTGGCGCCCGGCAGGCCCTGGAAGAGGCCCAGCATGTGCCGGGTGATGTTGCCGAGCCAGAGACCTTCCGCCATGCGCCGCTCGATATAGGGCAGCATCGCCTCGACCACGTCGAAGCGGTCGAGGCCGCTATCCGGCTCGCCGAAGAAGCGGTGGTCGATTTCCGACAGCATCCAGGGCGTCTGGTAGGCGGCGCGGCCGATCATCGCGCCGGTGACATGCTCGAGATGGGCTTCGGCCTCGTCGAGGGACTGGATGCCGCCATTGATGGCGACCGGGTAGCCCGGGTTCTCCGCCGCGATCGCGTAGACCAGCGGGTAGTTGAGCGGCGGGATGTCGCGGTTCTCCTTCGGGCTCAGCCCATCGAGCCAGGCCTTGCGGGCATGCACCGCGATGCCGTCGCAGCCAGCATCGCGTACCCGGCGGACCAGTTCGCGCAGTGCCGGACCCTCCGGCTGTTCGTCGACACCGATGCGGCACTTGACGGTGACCGGGATCGTGACCGCCCGCTTCATGGCGGTGACGCAGGCGGCGACGGTTTCCGGTTCGCGCATCAGGCAGGCGCCAAAGGCGCCGGACTGAACCCGGTCGGACGGGCAGCCGACATTGATATTGACCTCGTCATAACCCCATTGCTCGGCGAGGCGCGCGCAATCCGCCATGTCGTCCGGTTCGGACCCGCCGAGCTGCAGCGCCACCGGATGTTCCGCGGTGTCGTAATCGAGATGGCGCGCGACATCGCCGTGCTTGAGCGCGCCGGTGGTCACCATCTCGGTATAGAGCAGCGCGCGCCGGGTGATCAGGCGGAGGAAGAACCGGTCATGCCGGTCCGTCCAGTCCATCATCGGTGCGACGGAAATCCTGTGCGCTGGATATGACAATGTCTTTCCGTGTTCCTCGTGTCGCCGCCGGAAGCATGGGCGGGCTAGACGCTGCTGTCCCGTGTCTGACGCGTCTGCGGGGTTCCGTTAGCATTATCGGGACACAAGAATCCAGTATGCCGGTCACATCTTCACTTTATTTCGTCAGAAGTTGCGGTCTCCCCGTTCGCCCCCGCGAACGAAGAACCGGAATCTCACCGGACCGAAGCTCGTTGTCATGGGGCGGCAATCCGGTTCTCAGGAAGCCGCCTAGGGTTCGCCTGGGTAACCGCGCCATCCGTTCACCTGATGTAATAGTATACACCACTGCGTGACGTGCCGAGGGCCTTTGACACTTCGGCGACCGAGCCTCTCAACGACATCAGTCCCATTTCCTTTAGTTCGGCCATCAAGTCGCGTTTTTCGTCGGTGTTGAGCGATTTCGGATCCTTGTTCCGGGCAAGCGCATAGTCACGGATGAATCTCGTGATGTCGTCAGACCGCGGCGCCTGGATGCGTTCGGAGACAGCTTCGACATCCTCGATCGCAGTCAGGTTCCTGATGTAGTCAGCCATTCCGTTCAGGTAGGAGACATCAACGTTGAGACAGATCGCCGCGACATAGGCGCCGGCGCTGTCCTTCAACCCGATCGAAGTGCTCTTGACCACCCGGCCGTCGCTGAGCGTGTTGGCGTAATTGACGAGCTTGTCCGGAAAACCGGGATCGGCGATGCGGGCGAGTCCAAGCTCGGTGGCCGGATCGCCAATGGATCTTCCGGAGATACTGTTCTCGATCTTGACGATCGCATGCGACGGATTGGTCAGGTCGTGCACCACCACTTCACAGATCGGCGCGAATGTTTCCGCCAGTGCATCGGCAATCTTCGCCGCCTCGCGAAGAAGCAGGTCGTGCTCGGACAATTTCGTCACGTCGTCGGACTTCCATATCACATTATTGACAATTAGTCAGTTTTTGACATTTTGTCGATCCGGTCAACAGACACGGTTCATCGAGGGACGATTTCCCTGCAGCGTGCAAGAAACGGGATCGAATGACGTCACATCTGCACGAGACCAGGAGGGGGCGCTACCGCGCGGCCCCTGTTTCGCGGCATCGATCGATCCCGACAGTCTATAACTTGGCGGGGATCCTCCCGGTGGCGCTCGGCGGCGGTGTTCTTGCCGTCCGGCCTTTCGATGGGCAGGACGGTCTCATGCCCGCTCACGCCGGCGCATTTTTCCGCGAAGCTGGCGCCACGATCGCCGTTTTCGTCAACTTTCCTGGCTGGATGACCGACATTCTCGACTGGACGAGCATCGGTGCCCGCTTCGTCCGTGACCACGAGCCAGCAGGCGTGGAAACCCCGCTTCCTGCACGTCGGCCTCGCTTGGAAGTCGAGCTCGAATCGTTCGCTGCCGTCAAAGGATCGTAACAGTGTCTTACCCCAAGTCTCCCGCCTTCATAGACCCCCGTACCGGCAAGTTCCTCGCAATCGATACGCTCGACTGGCGTTCTCCGGACGGTAACCCGCTCATGGTCACAGATCTCGACGGGATCAATCGTGCCGACATACGCTCGGAACTCCGGTCCATCTGGCGATATGCTGCCGCATTGCCTGTTGAGATAGCGGCACCGGTGTCGCTCGGGGAAGGCATGACGCCGCTTGTCGCGTCCGACATCGACGGTATTTCCTGCCGTCTGAAACTGGAATGGTTCGCGCCGACGGGCTCCTTCAAAGACCGGGGCGCGTCGGTACTCATTTCCCATCTGCGTTCCCTCGGTGTCGCTTCGGTGGTGGAAGACAGCTCAGGCAACGGCGGAGCGGCGATCGCGGCCTATGGCGCAGCCGCAGGCATGGAGGTCGGCATTTTCGTACCCGACCATGCACAGCCGGCCAAGATAGCCCAGCTGCGCGCATATGGGGCCCGGGTCACGCTCGTGCCCGGTACGCGGCAGGACACGGAAGCAGCCGCGATCCGAGCGGCCGAGCGCACTTACTATGCCAGCCACAACTGGCATCCGATGTTCCTGCAGGGCACGAAGACGCTTGGCTACGAGATCTGGGAGGATCTCGGCTTTCGCGCGCCCGACAACATCGTTATCCCGGCGGGGGCCGGCAGCAACCTGCTCGGCTGCCATATTGCCTTCCGCGAACTCCTGGCCGCGGGGGAGGTCGCACAGATGCCCCGGCTATTCATCACGCAGCCGGAGAATTGCTGCCCGGTGCACCATGCGCTCCATCCGGATCTCGTGGAGAGCCATGCTCCCGAATATTCAGCAACCGTGGCCGAGGGGACGGCAATTCGCAACCCGATCCGGATGGACGAAATGATCGAGGCAATTCGCGGAACGGGAGGCGACAGCGCGATCGTGTCGGAGTCAGATATCATCGCCACGGCGAAGCGCCTCGCCGCAAAGGGGTTCTACACGGAGCCGACCTCGGCTCACTCGGTGGCAGGGCTTCGGCAACTCGTCGAAGCGGGCCGAATCGGGCGCGATGAGGAGACGGTCGTGATTCTAACCGGATCCGGTCTCAAGGCGACGCAATTCTACGCCGAACAGTTCGGCTAGCCGCTGCTGTCTGCGCTGTCGCGCCTGACCTGACAGACCACCTGGCGATGTCCTGCCCTGGCCGCCGGGAAGACGCTTCCCCGTCTTGCCGGCGGTGGAGGGAGATGCCGTCAGGCGGTCCGGTTGGACTTCATTTCCCGCACGCAATCGACAACATGGCGGATGTCCGATTCGTCGTTGAAGGCGTGGATGGCGAAGCGGACCTGACCGCGGCGGATGGTATGTGCCACCTTCGCGTCCTTCAGGGTCGCTGACAGCCGCTCGATCTCCGGATCGGTGGAGAAGCCGTGGCTGCCCGCATCGATTTCGCCGACGGTGAGGATGTGCGACTGGTTCGGCCCACTGCCCGGTACCGCCGGCGGGAAGCCGGCATCGGTCAGGCCTTCATGAAGCAGTCCGGCGAGACCGAGCACCCGCTTCTCGATGTCCGCAGAACCGAGCCCGAGCAGCAGGTCAAGCGAGGCGTTTGCCGCGTACGCCCCCGCCAGGTTGTAGCTCCCGACCTCGAAACGGCGGCTGTCCGGTTTCAGGTCGTAATCCAGCGAGCCCATCGCCGAATGCGCCTCGTTGTCCATGTCGATCGCCGGGCGCGACAGGTAGGCCGGCTCCATGCGGTCGATCCATTTCTCGCTCACATAGAGGAAACCGTATCCATACAGCCCGAGCAGGCCCTTGGATGTCGAGGTGGCGAAGCCGTCGATATGTTCCGCGCCGAAATCATGATGCAGGATGCCTGCGGACTGCACACCGTCGACCAGGAAGAACGTATCGTTCCCGCTGCATGCCTTGCCCAGCCGTGCCAGGTCGCTGCGGTGTCCGGGGGCATAGGTGACGGACGCACAGGTCAGCAGCTTCGTCCGCTTGTCCATGGCGCCAAGCATGCCGTCGATGTCCATGGACCCGTCCGGATTCGCGGGAATCATCCTGACTTCGAGACCCCGCTTCTGCTGACGCAGCCACGGGTAGATGCTGTTCGGATGTTCGGCCTCGGCGGTCACGACGACGTTGTCGCCCTCGATCCAGGGCAATGAGCAGGCGACGCTGTTGATGCCGTCGGACACGTTGCGCGTCGCGGCCACGGTCGAGGGAGCGACGTTCATCAGTTCGGCGAACTTCTCCCGCGAGCCGGTTACCATCACTTCATGATCGACCCGGTTCGCCGACGCCATGGTGAGGTGATCGAGGAAGCTGTCCACGGAGGCACGGACCCTCTGATGCATGATCATCTTGTCGCATATCGACAGGTAGGTTTGAGCCTTCAGGGCAGGGAAGCCGTTGCGGAATGCCTGGAAGTCTTCCTCCGTGGCCGCTTGTTCGGTCGCGGCTCGCGCCGTCGCGTTCTTGTCGGTCATGTTTCTTGCCTTGTTTCTTTATTCTTGATGTCAGTGCGTCAGAATCTGGCTCAGGAACAGCTTGGTCCTGTCGCTTTTCGGGTCATTGAAGAATTCTTCCGGCGACCCTGCCTCCACGATTTCGCCGTCATCCATGAACACGACGAGATCGGCGACCTTGCGGGCGAAACCCATCTCGTGGGTGACGCAGATCATCGTCATCCCGTCCTCGGCGAGCTCGATCATCACGTCGAGGACCTCGTTGATCATTTCCGGGTCGAGCGCGGATGTCGGTTCGTCGAACAGCATGACGTCGGGCCTGAGCATCAGCGACCGCGCGATCGCGACCCGCTGTTGCTGTCCGCCGGACAGCTGGCCCGGATACTTGCGTGCCTGCTCGGGTATCTTCACCCGCTTGAGGAGTTCCATGGCGCGCTCCTCGGCTTCGGCCAGCGGCGTTTCCTGCACCAGGATCGGCGACAGGGTGAGGTTCTCCAGCACCGAGAGATGCGGGAAGAGATTGAAGCTCTGGAAAACCATGCCGACCTGCCGGCGGATGGCGAGGATGTTGCGGACGTCGTTTGTCAGCTCGGTGCCGTTGACGAAGATCTCGCCCTCCTGGTGCTCCTCGAGCCGGTTGATGCAGCGGATCATGGTGGACTTTCCCGACCCGGAGGGCCCGCAAACGACGATGCGTTCGCCGCGGCCGACGGTGAGGTTGACGTCGCGCAGCACATGGAACTGGTCGAACCACTTGTTGACGTTGCGAAGCTCGATGGCGACGTCGCCGGCCCCGGTTCCCGGATTGGAAGTCATAGATTGCGTCCTCGCTTGAGATCGGCCTCGACGTGTTCGCTGTATTTCGACATGGAAAAGCAGAACACGAAGTAGAGTGCGAAAATGAAGAGGTAGGCTTCGAGGGCATACAGCACCCATTCGGGGTCCTGGATCGCTGCCGAGGTGGCGCCCAGAACGTCGAAGAGGCCAATGATGCTGATGAAGGTCGTGTTCTTGAAGGCCCGGATGATGTCGTTCATCAGCGCCGGCAGCACGACCCGCAAGGCCTGCGGCAGGATGATGCGGTTGGTCTTCTGCCAGTAGGTCAGGCCGCCGGCATCGGCGGCTTCGTACTGACCCCGCGGGATCGCCTGCAGGCCGCCTCGGATGATCTCGGCCGTGTAGGCGCCGAAGAACAGGATCATGCCGATCTGTGCGCGCACGAACTTGTCGACGGTGAAGTTCTCGGGCACGAACAGCGGGAACATCAGCGACGCCATGAACAGCACGGTGATCAGCGGCACGCCGCGGACGATCTCGATGAAACCGACGCTGAGCGCCTTGATCGCAGGCAGCGACGAGCGCCGGCCCAGCGCCAGCAGGATGGCGGCGGGCAGCCCGCCGACGACGGTGCCGGCGAACATGATGAGGGTCAGCGGCAGACCGCCCCACTGATGCGTGCCGATTTCCGTCAGGCCGAACACCCCGCCCAGCTGCAGGACCAGGACCGCCGCCGTCGTCGCGACCCACCCGAAGAACAGCTTGTAGGACCAGAATCGCTTGAAGGTAGAAAGCACCGACATGCCGATGATGATCGCGATCACCAGCACGCCGCGCCAATGTTCCTCGTAGGGGAAGGTGCCGAAGAAGATGACGCGGTGTTTCTCGGCGACGATCGCCCAGCAGGCCCCGGCCGTCGCCCGGCAGGCTTCCGGCCCGTCGGAGATCCAGACCGCATCGATGACCGCCCACTGGATGAAGTCGGGAATGGTGACGGCCAGCGCCCAGATGGCGAACCCGGTCAGGACCCAGTTGTGCACCCCGTTGAGGAGGTTCCGGTTGATCCAGAGCCAGAGTCCGGTCTGCTGTTGCGGCGGTGGACGGCGCGAGCCGGACGCGATGGGCGCATGGGATACGGGAGCCATGCTCAACGCTCCTTCAACTGGACGGACTTGTTGTAGAGGTTCATGACGATCGCGATGGAGAACGCGATGGACAGGTACACCATCATCATGATGCCGATGGCCTCGATGGTGTTGCCGCTGATCGTCGTGATCGTGTTGTTGATGTTGAACAGTTCCGGATAACCGATGGCGACTCCGAGGGAACTGTTCTTGACCGTGCTGACATACTGCGCCGTCGCCGGCGGCACCATGACGCGCAGCGCCTGCGGGAGGATGATGCGGCGGTAGGTGTCCGCCTTGGACAGGCTGATCGATGTTGCCGCCTCAAGTTGCCCGCGATCGATCGACTGGATGCCGGAACGGACGATCTCGGCGATGAAGGCGGCAATGTAGAGCGACAGACCGAGCAGCAGCGCCAGGAACTCCGGCGTCAGGGAGGCGCCGCCCCGGAAATTGAAGCCGCGCAGCGCCGGGATGCTCATCTCCGTCGGCGTACCGCCGACGATCCAGACGAGGAGGGGCGCTGCCAGCATGAGAGACAGGTTCAACATCAGGACCGGCCTGACCCGCCCGGTCTTGCGGCGCTGGGCGTCGGCCCACTTGACGATGCCCCAGGCCGCGATGCAGGCGATCACGAAGGCGAGCAACATCCAGCCGTAGACGGGATTGTCCCCCGGCCAGGGGAAGTAGAGGCCCCGGTTGCTGAGGAACACCCCGTCGAACAGCGACATGGCCTGCTTCGGATGCGGCAGCATCGACATCAGGGTGTACCAGAAGACGATCTGCACTAGCTGTGGCGTATTCCGGAACAGCTCCACATAGGCCGATGCCAGGCGCGCAATGATGACGTTCGACGACAATCGCGCGATCCCGATGATCACGCCGACCGCGGTCGCCATCACGATGGCGAGGACGGACACCCGCAAGGTGTTGAGAATGGCGACCGTATAGGCCCGAAGGAAACTGTCGGAGGAGGTGAACGCGATCGGTGTCTCGCCGATGGCGAAGCCGGCTTCCCGCCACAGGAAATCGAACCCGGTCGAGATGCCTCGCTTGTCCATGGCGGTCAGCGCGTTGTTGATCATGAACACGGCGGTGCCGATGATCACACCGGTAACGATGATCTGCGCGAGCACGTTGCGGAAGCCGACATTGTGCCACAGGCCGCGGATGTTCCAGTCCCGGCGCCTGGGCGGCGGTCGCCGCCGTGACGCGGCGGAGGGCGCGACAGTCATGCTGAAGAATTCCTAGATATCTGTGTCCGGGCGAACAGGCACCGACAAGGCCCGTTCGGCACAGCGGCAGGAAGCGGGCCACCCGACATGCAGCCGGGCGGCCCGCAACTGGCAGCTTAGTTGAACGGCGGGGCGTACAGGAGGCCGCCCTCGGTCCAGAGCGCGTTGATGCCACGCTCCAGCTTCAGCGGCGATCCCATGCCGACGTTCCGTTCGAAGACTTCGGAGTAATTGCCGACCTGCTTGATGACCCGATATGCCCAGTCCTTGTCGAGGCCGAGGAACTCGCCGAGATTGTCCTTGGTACCGAGCAGGCGAGCGATGGTCGCGTCCTTGCTGGTCAGCATGTCATCGACATTCTGCGAGGTGACGCCGGACTCCTCCGCCTGCATCATGGCGTAGACCGTCCATGCAACGATGTCTCTCCACTTCGGATCGTCCTGGCGCACCACGGGGCCCATCGGGTCCTTGCCGTAAACGCCCGGCAGGATGACATAGTCGGCCGGGTTCGGCGCGACCGTGGCGCGGGCCGAGCTCAGGCCGGAAGTTGACTGGATATGGACATCGCAACGCCCGCCGAAGAACGCGGTGTTGAGTTCGTTCTTGTTCTCGATGACGACCGGCGTGTAGCTCAGGCCATTGGCCTTGAAGACGTCTTCCGCGACCTTCTCCGACGTCGAGCCCGGCAGGACGCAAACGGTCGCGCCGTCGAGGTCCTTGACGGACTTGGCGCCGGTATTCCTGTTCACCATGAAGCCCTGGCCGTCATAGAAGGTCGGGGCAACGAAATCGAGCGCCAGCTTGCTGTCGCGGCTCAGGGTCCAGGTGACATGGCGGGTCAGGACATCGACCTCACCGGTCTGTAGCGCGGTGAAACGGGTCTGGCTGGTCAGCTTCACGAACTGCACCTTGCTGGCATCGCCGAGCACGGCCGCGGCGATTGCCTTGCAGGTGTCGACATCCATGCCGGTCCACTCGCCCTTGCTGTCGAGCGCCGAGAATCCGGGGCGGCTGCCGTTCCCGCCGCACATCAAGGCGCCGCGAGCCTTGATCGAGTCCATCGTCGGGCTGGCGATGGCGGTTGCGGAGAATCCTGAAACGGCGATCATCGCCGCGAGGGGAATCGAGAGATACTTTGTCATTTGTGGCCTCCTTGCCTGGTTGGATCGTGCGGTGGTTTCTTGTTCTTTGTTGTATTTCGCGGAAGGCGCGGGACCGCTCAGGGGTCCGCCACGCCGTTGGTTGGTGATGAAGTTTCCACCCAGGATTCACTGGCGCTCTTCGGCGCCATTGGAGGAATGTAATTCTTGAGGTTCTGGAAAATCCGCATCCGCGCGGTCATGCCACGGTAGATATGATCGACCATGACCTGCTGCGCCTTGGAGGCGTCGCCAGAGGAGATCGCGTCGAGGATATCCAGATGTTCGCCAACCGACTGCTTGACCCATGCGGGGTCGTAGTGGGCCGGCAGGGTAAGGGTCGCTGCGTTCCGCAT
>JAVKCR010000182.1:0-5174 GCA_040222645.1 Rhodospirillales bacterium | reverse complement strand
ACTGCCGCCGGCGCGCCATCCGGGATGACATGCGTTGGGCGCGACCTTTCCACCCGCTGGCCGTCATCCTGGGGCCGCCGTCAGGCGGAACCCGGGATCCCGGGCATCTGCCGCTGACTCAGGAGATCCCGGGCTGCCGCTGACGCGGCATCCAGGATGACAGATAGTGAAGGCCTACAATCCTTATAAGACCAAGGACCCTATGCCCCCTATGCCCCCTACTCCGCCGCCGCCTTCCCCTGCCGGGCTACCAGCCGGGTATACGCGCCGCCGCATTGCCAGTCCGCCAATCCCCCATCGGGATTGCTGATCCGAAACGACCCTTTGAACACATGAATCAGTAGTATATCTTTCCCACTCATCGCCGACTGATCAAGAGAGCCCGCCCCATGCGTCCTTCTGTCCCCTTTCTGCTGAGCGCCATCCTGCTGGTCACCGCATGCGTCACCGTGGAACCGGGTTCCCCATTGCCGGGTTCCCCGTTGAATGTCGACAGGGCGATCCAGCAACTGGAGCAGGGTACGTCAGGCTTTACCGGTCCCGTTCAGCCACTTTCCGGCAGCATTACGACCACCGGGTCGGCTGCGACGGTCGAAGCGGACGGCGTCATGCATACCGGCAACAGACGCGGCGGCGACGACAGAACGTTCGGCGGCCGGCGGGAGGTATCGCTTTCAGTTGCCCCGGACGAGGACAACCGCAGATGGGAGATAAGCATCAACTCGGAACAAATGGGAACCGCTTCGAGAGGAGGCGGGAAAGCGCAGCCGCTCTTCACGGGACATTTCGAAAGCGGGAAGCACGGCGTCGAAGCACTGGGCTATGAATTTCCCGGTCGGGCGGATTCGTCATCCCGACCCGGCACCAACCCGCTCCTGAAGAACATGGGGGATTTCCAGGCCATGTTCATGATGACCAGCCTCGACGACCTGGTCATTCATCCGCCATCCCCCGAATTGCAGTCAGGAGACATGATCGACCTCGGCTTCTCCCCCCTGGTCGATTATCGCTACGCCAAGGCGACAATCGTCGGAACCACGCAATGCGGTCGCCATGACTGCCTTGTTGGCGAGGTTTCCGGCGACTTCTCGAACACCCGCGACAACCTCACGGAAACCGCCAGGTCCCGCGGTTACATACTGATCGACAGGGAAACGTTCATCCTGCGGGAAGCCCGGATCGTCCAGTGGTCGGGCGCAAGCACCGACAGCAATCCTCCGAGCCAGAACATCGGGGTTCTCCAGATAGATTTCCTGGAACGGTAGCGCCCTACTCCGCCGCCGCCTTCCCCGTCTGCCGCGCCACCAGGCGCGCGTACAGCCCGCCTTGCGCCACCAGTTCGTCGTGGCTGCCGCATTCCACCGCATGGCCGTCGTCGAGGACGAGGATGAGGTCGGCGTCGCGGATGGTCGAGAGCCGGTGGGCGATGACGATGGTGGTGCGGGCCTGCATCAGTTCGGCAAGGGCGGCCCGCACCGCCTTCTCGCTGATCGCATCCAGATGGCTGGTCGCCTCGTCGAGGATCAGCACCGGGGCGTCCTTCAGGAAGGCGCGGGCGATGGCGATGCGCTGGCGCTGGCCGCCGGAAAGCTTCACGCCGCGTTCGCCCGCCGGGGTCGCCAGCCCGTCCGGCAGGCCGTCGACATAATCGGCGAGCGCGGCGCGTTCGATGGCGGCACGGAGATCGGCGGCGCTGGCGTCGGGGCGCGCGAGCCGGATGTTGGCCTCCAGCGTGTCGTTGAACAGGAAGGTGTCCTGCGCCACCAGCGCGATGCGGTCGCGCAGGAGGTCGAGATCGAGCTCGCGGATATCGTGGCCGTCGAGCGTGATGCGCCCGGCCTGCGGGTCCCAGAAGCGCATCAGCAGATGCGCGATGGTGGTCTTGCCGGCGCCGGACGGCCCGACGATGGCCAGCGTCTGGCCGGGCGCGATGGTGAAGCCGACATCCGTGAGCGCGGGCCGTGTGCGGTCCGGGTAGGTGAAGGTGACATGTTCTGCCGTGACCGTCGCACCCCCGCCGGAAGCGAGCGGAAGGTCGGAGATTGGACCATCCGTCACCGGTTCCGGCTCGTTGTGGACGGCGTGCAGCCGCCGGGTCGAGCCGAGCGTGTCGGCAAGCTGGCGGCCGATGGCGGCGATCTCCGAGACCGGCAGGAAGGCGGCCATGGCGAGCAGCGACATCAGCGGCAGCACGCCAGCCTCGATGCGGCCCGCCGATACGGAAGCGGCACCGGCGATCACCACCACGAGGCCACCGAAGCCGGTCGCCGCCTCGAGGATCGCCGATTGCAGCGAGATGTCGGAGAAGAAGGGCAGCCGGAGCCGGTTGGTGAGGTCCGAGCGCCTGTTGAGCGCGTCCCGGCGCGGGCGTTCCGCCTGGAAGGCGAGGATTTCCGACAGGCCCTGGATGCAGTCGACGGAGAAGGCGTTGAGGTCGCCCATCACCTCCCGCGATTCGGTGCCGAGCCGGTCGATGCGCTTGCGCCAGAGCACCGGGAACAGCGCCACCGCGACGAGGAACGGCAACAGCGCCGCCGCCAGCCGCCAGTCGAACCAGGCCAGCACGCCGACCACCAGCGTCGGCACCAGCACGGAAACGAAAGCCGGCGCGATGGTATGGGCGAAGAAATACTCGACCATCTCGACATCGTGGGTGGCAAGCCCGACCACGTCGCCGGAGCGCCGCCGGAGCAGGAAGGCGGGTGCGAGTGAGTCGAGCTTGCGGAACAGCGCGATGCGCATCTCCGACAGCATGCGGAAGGCCATGTCGTGGGCGAGCCAGCTTTCCAGCCAGTGCAGGATGCCGGCGGTGGGCGCGGCGATGGCCAGCGCGATCAAGAGGTCGCCGAACGGCTCGCCCCGCTTCACCGCCAGCAGCACCAGCGCGCTCAACACCCCGATGCCGATGAAGGCGAGCGTGCGCACGACGCCGAAGACGAAGGTCCAGAACAGCTTGGTGCGCCAGGGCCGGACCTCGCCCATCAGCATGGCCGCCGCCCTGAACCAGCCGAGTTCGCGGGCGGACAGGATGTCGCTCGCGCCCTCCGCCCCCTCCTCGGCCCAGCCGGCGTCCGCCTCGTCGCGCGGCTTCTCGGCGGCGAGCGCGGCGGTGAGGTCGATGTCGCCGCCGTCGCCGGCGCGGGTCTGGGCCGCCATCAAATCGCGGTAGGTGCCTTCCTTGGCGATCAGGCTGGCGTGGCTGCCCTCCTCGACCACGCGGCCTTCGCCCAGCACCAGCAGGCGGTCGGAGCCGATGATGCTGGAAAGCCGGTGCGCGAAGATCAGCGTGGTGCGGCCTTCCATGAGACGGTCGAGCGCCTGCTGGATGACCGCCTCGTTCTCGGCATCGACGGCGGACAGCGCCTCGTCGAGCACGAGGATCGGGGCGTCGCGCAGCAGGGCGCGGGCGATGGCGAGACGCTGGCGCTGGCCGCCGGAAAGCCGCAAGCCCCGGTCGCCGACGATGGTGGCATAGCCGTCCGGCAGCTGGCGGATGAACTCGTCGGCATTGGCGGCGCGGGCCGCGGCGATGATCTCGTCGCGCGTGGCATCCGCCTTGCCGAGCCGGAGATTGTCCTCCACCGAGCCGTGGAACAGGTAGGAATCCTGCTGCACCACCGCGATCCGGGCGCGCAGCTGGCTGACCGGCATCGCCGCGATATCGACGCCGCCGATGGAGATGCGCCCGCCGTCCGGGTCGTACTGGCGCTGCAGCAGCCGCAGGATGGTGGACTTGCCGCAGCCGCTTGGGCCGACCACGCCGACGCGCTCGCCGGTGCGGATGGTGAAATCCATGCCATCGTGGGTGTTCCGCTTCGCCCCGGGATAGGCGAAGGTGACGCCCTCGAAGCGGATTTCCGAGCCGTCGAGCTGTGCCGGTTCCGTGACATCGTCGCGGACCAGCGGCTCTGCCTCGAGGATCGAGAAGATCTTGTCGGCGGCAGACCGGCCCATCATGCCCTGGTGCAGCAGGCTGCGCAGGTCGCGCAGCGGCCGGAAGGTCTCGGTGCCGAGCATCAGCACGATGACCAGCGCCTCGATCGACATCGCCCCTTCGCTCACCCGCCAGGCGCCGACGCCAAGCGCCGCCGCCGCGCCGACGGCGATGCCGGTGTCGGTGATGCCGCGGGTCGAGGCGTTGGTCGCCAGCACCCACATGGTGGTGCGGAAGATCTCGTGCGCCTTCTCCGCCAGCTGCCGGCCCTTCTCCTTCGACTGGCCGAAGGATTTCAGCGTCGCGAGCCCCTGCAGCGCATCGAGGAACTCGGCGGCGAAGGCACCGTAGGCCTTGCTGCGGCGCAGGCTGTTGCGCCGGTCCCAGGAATGGAACATGGCGGGCGCCAGCAGCGTCACCAATGCCGCCCCGAACAGCACCAACGCCACCGGCCCGTCGAGGAACAGCGCGAAGATGAAGATGCCGAAGGGGGCGGCGACGCAGACGATCAGCTGCGGCAGGTATTCGCCGAAATAGGTCTCCAGCCGGTCGACGCCCTCGACCATCGCGTTGACCACGTCGCCGGTGCGCGCGGTGCCGAAATAGGACGGCCCGAGCGCCACGATGCGGTCATAGACGGTCTGGCGCAGGATGAGCTGGATGCGCGCCGAGGTCTCGTGCGCCACCATCGCGCGGGCATATTCGAGCACGCCGCGCAGCGCCATCGCACCCGCCACCAGGGCGAAGGGCAGCAGCAGATCGTCGATACCGGCGCCGGAGAAGACGAGGCCGATCAGCCAGCCGAGCAGCGCCAGCCTCGCGATCCCCGCCGCCGCCGCCGCCAGCCCGACCGCCACCGTGAGCCAGATGCGCCCGCGCGCGCCCGCCGTGAATTGCCAGAGCCTCGGATCGAAATGCATCCGCGAATGGTCCCTCTATCTGCCAAGCCGCCATCCTGCCCCGCTTTCCCGGATCGGCAAGACCTGCAAATGCGATTTTTAATCATTCAAGGAAGGAGTTTTTGTGCGGCATACCATTCACTCCGTTGATGTCATCAACTCTGTTCCATGATGGAACGTATGCTTCCTGCCAAATTGCCCGTCATCAACTCTGTTTAGCGAGGTCGTCTCTGATTCTTGCGTTGAGGATGACGATGATCTTCCGCATGAGGGCGGCGATGGCGACCATGGGTTTCTTGCCTTTTTCGATAAGTCTCTGATAGGTAAGCCTTAGTGGACCG
>JAVKCR010000181.1:0-4802 GCA_040222645.1 Rhodospirillales bacterium | reverse complement strand
CTTGTCCTTGTCATAGAACAGCTCCTCCCGCGTTTCGGTGGCAAATTCGTAGTTCGGCCCCTCGACAATCGCATCCACCGGACAGGCTTCCTGGCAGAAACCGCAGTAGATGCACTTGGTCATGTCGATGTCGTAGCGCGTGGTCCGGCGGCTGCCGTCCTCGCGCGGCTCGGCCTCGATGGTGATGGCCAGCGCCGGGCAGATCGCCTCGCACAGCTTGCAGGCAATGCAGCGTTCCTCGCCATTCGAATAACGGCGCAGCGCGTGCTCGCCCCGGAAACGCGGGCTGAGCGGCCCCTTTTCATAGGGGTAGTTCAGCGTCACCTTCGGCTTGAACATGTACTTCAGCGTCAGCCACATGCCGGAGCGCATGTCACCCAGCAGGACAGCCCGCGCGGTACGGTCCAGAAATCCCATGATCGCAGCCTCCTCTTGTCCTGCCTCAGCCCTGCAACAGTCCGCCGTAGACCAGCACACCGGAATAGAACCCCACGGCGCCCAGCGAAACCGGCAGGAAGACCTTCCAGCCAAGCCGCATGAGCTGGTCATAGCGGTAGCGCGGCAGGGTTGCGCGCACCCAGATGAAAACGAAGAGAAGGAAACTGATCTTCAGCGCGAACCAGATCACGCCGGGAATGAAGGTTTCCCCCGGTATCGGCGAATGCCAGCCGCCCAGGAACAGCAGCACGGTCATGCCGCTCATCAGGATCATGTTGGCGTATTCGCCGAGGAAGAAGAGCGCGAAGGTCATCGCCGAATATTCGACGTTGTAGCCCGACACCAGCTCCGCTTCCGCTTCCGGCAGGTCGAACGGCGCGCGGTTGGTCTCGGCGAGTGTCGAGACGAAGAACACCACGAACATCGGGAACAGCGGGATGAAGTACCAGTCCCAGAAGCCGTTGACGCCGATCTTCAGCCAGTTGTCGGTCTGCGCGAGCACCACCTCCGATATATTCAGTGAACCGGCGCAGAGCAGCACGGTGATGATCACGAAGCCGATGGAGACCTCGTAGGACACCATCTGGGCAGCGGAGCGCAGTGCGCCGAGGAAGGCATACATCGAGTTCGACGCCCAGCCGGCCATGACGATGCCGTAGACGCCGAGCGATGAGATCGCGAAGAGATAGAGGATGCCGACATTGATGTCGGCGACCACGAGGCCCTCGCCGAACGGGATCACCGCCCAGGCGATCAGCGACAGCACGAAGGTCAGCATCGGCGCCAGCACGAACACGACCGGGTTCGCGGTCGCCGGGATGATGGTTTCCTTGAGCAGCAGCTTAACGCCGTCGGCAAGCGGCTGCAGCAGGCCGAACGGGCCGACCACGTTCGGGCCCTTGCGCAGCTGCATCCCGGCGATGACCTTGCGTTCGGCAAGCGTCAGGTAGGCGACGGCGCCGAGCAACGGCAGGACGATCGCGAGAATCTGCGCGACGATGAACAGCGTCGGCCAGACATAGGTGCTGAGAAACGGTTCCATCAGCCTTCAGTCCCCGTGGCGGATGCCGACCGGTTGACGAACAACTGGGTGCATTCCGCCATGGTCGCGGAACAGCGGCTGATCGGGTCGGTCATGTAGTAATTGGCGACCGGCGAGACGAAGGCATCGCCGGAGACATCCCCCGCGGCGCCGAAATCGGCCCATTCGGCGGGCTGGATCACGTCCGGCGCGCTGAATACCGGGTTGATGGCGGCCATGCGTGCCCGCACCGCGTCGAGATTGTCGTAAGGCAGGCGCTTGCCGACAGCATCGGACAGCGCCCGCAGGATCGTCCAGTCCTCCCGCGCCTCACCCGGGGGCGAGGCCGCGCGGCGGCCGGACTGCACGCGACCCTCGGTATTCACCCAGGTGCCGTCCTTCTCGGTATAGGCCGCACCCGGCAGTACCACGTCGGCAACCTGTGCGCCGGCATCGCCGTGATGGCCCTGGTAGATCACGAAGGCCTTCTCGAGCTTCGAGGTATCCAGTTCGTCGGCGGCGAGCAGGTAGACCACCTCGACCTCGCCGGCGGCGGCGCCGGCCAGGATGTCATTGGTCGCACGGCCGCCCTCGCCCGGCACCAGGCCGAGATCGAGACCGCCAACGCGCGACGCCGCAGCCTGCAACACGTTGAAACCGTTCCATTCTTCTTCGCCGGTGACGATCATGCCGGTCTTCTCGGCGAGTGCCCGGGCCATGGCGAGGATGGCGTTGCCGTCGGGCCGCGCCAGCGCGCCGGCACCGATGATCAGCATCGGCGCCTTGGCATTCGCCAGCGTCTCGGCGAACGAATGCTTGCCGTCGAGCAGGTCCTTCAGCGTCTCCGTACCGGCGCCGAGTTCCTCGACCGGGAAGGTCAGATCGTGGGCCGCACCGATGCGGCCGATCTTGAAGCCGCCGGCCATCTGGCGCTTGCGCAGCCGGGCATTGACCAGCGGCGCTTCCCAGCGCGGGTTGGTGCCGATCAGCAGGCAGGCATCCGCATCCTCGATGCCGAGGATGGAGGTGTTCATGATGTAGGCGGCGCGGGTCGAGACATCGGCGGTCGATCCGTCCTGGCGGCAATCGACCGAGGCGACGCCGAGCGCGCCCATCAGGTCCTTCAGCGCCGTCATCGCCTCTGCATCCGCCTGGTCGCCGACGATGGCGGCGATCTTCTCCGGCCTGGTGCCGGTAAGTTTCGCGGCGGCGGCGGCGAAGGCTTCCTGCCAGCTTGCGGGCTGCAGGCGGCCGCCCTTGCGGATATAGGGACGGTCGAGACGCTGGCGCCGCAGCCCGTCACAGGCATAGCGCGTCTTGTCGGCGATCCATTCCTCGTTGATCTCTTCATTGATCCGCGGCAGCACGCGCAGCACTTCGTTACCACGGGTATCGACGCGGATGTTCGACCCGACAGCATCCATCACGTCGATGGTCTCGGTCTTGCGCAATTCCCACGGACGGGCGTTGAAGGCATAGGGTTTCGACGTCAGCGCGCCGACCGGGCAGAGGTCGATGACATTGCCCGACATCTCTGAATTCATCGCGCTTTCGAGATAGGTGGTGATTTCCATGTTCTCGCCGCGGCCGAGCGCTCCGAGCGTGGGGACGCCCGCGATTTCCTCGGCGAAACGGACGCAGCGCGTGCAATGGATGCAGCGGGTCATGATCGTCTTGATGATCGGACCCATGTACTTGTCCTTGACCGCGCGCTTGTTCTCCAGGTAGCGGCTGCGGTCCATGCCGTAGCCCATCGCCTGGTCCTGCAGGTCGCATTCGCCGCCCTGGTCGCAGATCGGGCAATCCAGCGGATGGTTGATCAGCAGGAATTCCATCACGCCCTTGCGCGCCTTCTCGACCTTCGGGGTGTCGGTGTGGATCACCATCCCCTCGCCCGCCGGCATGGCGCAGGAGGCAATTGGCTTCGGCGCCTTCTCCATCTCGACCAGGCACATGCGGCAATTGCCGGCGATCGACAGCTTCTCATGGTAGCAGAATCGCGGAATCTCGACCCCTGCGGCCTCGCAGGCCTGCAATACGGTCGCGCCCGGTGCGACTTCTACTTCAATACCGTCTACGGTCAGTTTGGGCATGCCTATCCCCTATCGCCTTGCTGACGATTTTCCAACTGCGAATTGGTTCCGAATGTAGCGACATCGATACTGCCGATCCCGCCGTTTTCGTTTGGCCAACGCGCGAATGCGAAGAGCCACATAACGATGATGTTGACTACCGGCACGACGATCAGGAAGGACCAGATCGGCGCATATCCCGCCCGCTGCGCGATGATCCAGCAGGGCCAGACCGGCAGCAGCAGGTACAGCGCGACGAAGATGCCGCTGAACAGCAGGCTCATGCCGGCGAATATCAGCAGGATGCTCTCAATCATGCTCAGGCCCGCCCGTTGTCGACATTGGGCCACCGGCCATAGGCGAGGATGAACAGCACGATCAGCAGGCCGAGGCCGGGGATGAGCGCGATCAGCGACAGCGCGGGCGTCTGCCCCGCCTTCTCCATGGCCTTCCAGCAGGGAATGATCTGCAGGGCGGCGATGACGATGTAGCTGACCGGTTCCATCACCCTACTCCGCCGCGATCGCCGCGCCCTTGCGGGCGGCTATGCGCTTTTCCATCTCGGGGCGGAAATGCCGGATCAGGCCCTGGATCGGCCAGGCGGCGGCGTCGCCGAGTGCGCAGATCGTATGGCCTTCCACCTGGTAGGTAACCTCCAGCAGGCTGTCGATCTCCTCGGCTTCCGCATCTCCCGTGACCATGCGTTCCATGACGCGCCACATCCAGCCCGTGCCTTCGCGGCAGGGCGTGCACTGGCCGCAGCTCTCATGCTTGTAGAATTCGGCGAGCCGCGCGATCGCCTTCACCAGGTCGACCGACTTGTCCATGACGATGACCGCGGCAGTGCCGAGACCGGTCTTGGCGTCGCGCAGCGCATCGAAATCCATCAGGACCTCGTCGCAGATGCTGCGCGGGATCATCGGGGTCGACGAGCCGCCGGGGATGATGGCCGCGAGATTGTCCCAGCCGCCGGTGACGCCGCCCGCATGCTTCTCGATGAGTTCCTTGAGCGGGATGCTCATGGATTCCTCGACATTGCAGGGATTGTTCACGCAGCCGGAGATGCAGAACACCTTGGTGCCGGTATTGTTCTGCCGGCCGAAACCCGCGAACCAGCTCGCGCCGCGCCGCAGGATGGTGGGCGCCACCGCGATCGATTCGACGTTGTTCACCGTCGTCGGACAGCCATAGAGGCCGGCGCCTGCCAAGAACGGCGGCTTCAAGCGCGGCTGGCCCTTCTTGCCTTCGAGGCTCTCGATCAGGGCGGTTTC
>JAVKCR010000180.1:0-10973 GCA_040222645.1 Rhodospirillales bacterium | reverse complement strand
TCCTCGAAGCGGGCGTGGATGCCGGCGTTCTCGACCGCCTTGTAGTCCGGGAACATCATCGGGATCAGCCCGGCGTCCGAGGCGCCCTGCACGTTGTTCTGGCCGCGCAGCGGATGCAGGCCGGTGCCGGGACGGCCGACCTGGCCGCACATCAGCGCCAGCGAGATCAGGCAGCGGGCGTTGTCGGTGCCGTGGGTGTGCTGCGACACCCCCATGCCCCAGAAGATGATGGCGCGCTCGGCGCCGGCGTACAGCCGGGCGACCTCGCGGATGCGCTCGGGCTCGATCCCGCAGATCGGGCTCATGGCCTCCGGCGTGAAGGGCGCCAGGCTGGACTTCAGCGCCTCGAAGCCCTCGGTGAAGCCGTCGATGTACTGCCGGTCGAAGCGCTCCTCGGCCACGATCACGTGCATCATGGCGTTCAGCAGGGCGACGTCGGTGCCCGGCTTGAACTGCAGCATGTGGGTGGCGTGCCGGGTCAGCGCCTGGCCGCGCGGATCCAGGACCACCAGCCGGGCGCCGCGCTTGGCGGCGCTCTTGATGAAGGTGGCGGCGACCGGGTGGTTGACCGTCGGGTTGGCGCCGATCACCACGATCAGGTCGGCGTTCTCGGCCTCGCGGAAGCCGGCGGTCACCGCACCGGAGCCGATGGTCTCCATCAGGGCGGCGACCGAGCTGGCGTGGCACAGCCGCGTGCAGTGGTCGACGTTGTTGGTCCCGAAGCCGGTGCGCACCAGCTTCTGCACCAGGTAGGCCTCCTCGTTCGAGCCCTTGGCCGAGCCGAAGCCGGCCAGACCCCGCCCGCCATGCGCGTCCTTGATCGCCTTCAGGCCGCCGGCGGCGCGCTCCAGCGCCTCCTCCCAGCTGGCCTCGCGGAAATGCGTGGACGGGTCCGCCGGGTCGAACGGCAGCGACGCCGACTTCGGCACGTCGTCGCGCCGGATCAGCGGCTTGGTGAGGCGTTCCGGGTTGGCGATGTAGTCGAAGCCGTAGCGGCCCTTGACGCACATCCGGCCGGCATTGGCCGGGCCGTCGCGGCCGTCGACCCAGGCGATCTTGTCGTCCTTGATGTTGAAGGTCAGCTGGCAGCCGACCCCGCAATACGGGCACACGCTCTCGACCTGGCGGTCGGCCTTGCCCCGGAACAGCCCGAACGCGTCGAGCGCGGTCTTCGGCATCAGCGCGCCGGTCGGGCAGGCCTGCACGCACTCGCCGCAGCCCACACAGGTGCTGGCCCCCATGGCGTCGTCGAAGTCGAACACGATCTTCGCCTGGTGGCCGCGATACGCCAGCCCGATGACGTCGTTGACCTGGACCTCGCGGCAGGCCCGCACACACAGGTTGCACTGGATGCAGGCGTCCAGGTTGACCGCGATGCCGGGATGCGAGGCGTCGGCGTGTGCCGCCTCGTGCGCCGGGAACCGGCTGGACACGACCTGCTGGCTCTCCGCGAACTTCCAGAGCGTGGAGTCCGGCTCGTGCGCCGCCGCCCGCGCCGGCTGGTCGGCGACCAGCAGCTCCATCACCAGCTTGCGCGACGACTTGGCGCGCTCGGAGGCGGAGTGCACCTTCATGCCCTCGGTCGGCGTGCGGATGCAGGAGGCGGCCAGGACCCGCTCGCCCTCGACCTCGACCATGCAGGCCCGGCAGTTGCCGTCGGCCCGGTAGCCCGGCGCCGGCTTCCAGCACAGATGCGGGATCTCGGTGCCCAGCCGGTCGGCGACCTGCCAGATGGTCTCGCCGGGCATGGCCTCGACCATGTCGCCGTCGAGCTCGAAGCGGATGGTCTGATCGGTCATCGCAGGTCCTCCGGGAAGAACTTCATCACGCTCAGCACCGGGTTGCCGGCGGCCTGGCCGAGACCGCAGATCGAGGCGTCGCGCATCACCGTCGTCAGCTCCTCCAGCAGCCCCGGATCCCAGTGCCCGCCGGCCATCAGCGCGACTGCCTTCTCGGTACCGGCCCGGCACGGCGTGCACTGGCCGCAGCTCTCGTCCTCGAAGAACCGCATCAGGTTCAGCGCCACGTCCTTCATGTCGTCCCGGTCCGACAGGATCACAACCGCGTGGCTGCCCACGAAGCTGCCGTGCTTCTCGAGCTGGCCGAAGTCGAGCGGCAGGTCGGCCATCGACGCCGGCAGGATACCGCCGGAGGCGCCACCCGGCAGGTAGCCCTTGAAGGCGTGGCCGTCGAGCATGCCGCCGCTGTGCGCGTCGATCAGCTCGCGGGCCGTGGTGCCGGCCGGAACCACCTTCACGCCCGGGTTCCTCACCCGGCCCGACACCGAGTAGCTGCGCAGGCCCGGATGGCCCGGCTTGCCCTGCGCGGCGAACCAGGCGCCGCCCTGCTCGACGATGTCGCGCACCCACCACAGGGTCTCGACGTTGTTCACCAGGGTCGGGCATCCGAACAGGCCGCGCTGGGCGACGTAGGGCGGCCGGTGCCGCGGCAGCCCGCGCTTGCCCTCGATGCTCTCTATCATCGCCGACTCTTCGCCGCTGATGTAGGCGCCGCCGCCGCGCCGCAGATGGATCTCGGCGTGCGGCGCCAGGCCGGCGGCGACCAGCGCGGCGATCTCGGCGCGCAGCACCGCGTGGATCGCCGGGTACTCGTCGCGCAGGTAGACGTAGACCGCCTCGGCCCCGACCGCCCAGGCCGCCACCAGCATGCCTTCGAGCATGCGGTGCGGGTCGCGCTCCAGGTACCAGCGGTCCTTGAAGGTGCCGGGCTCGCCCTCGTCGGCGTTGACCGCCACCAGGCGCGGGCCGGGCGCCTGGCGCACCAGCGACCATTTGCGCGCCGTCGGGAAGCCGGCCCCGCCGAGCCCGCGCAGGCCGGCGGTCTCCAGCTCGGCGATCACCGCCTCCGGCGTCAGCGCCCCGTCGAGGCAGCGCCGCAGCAGCCCATAGCCGCCGGCGGCGCGGTAGGCGTCGAGCAACGCCGGTGCCGCCGCGCCCTGATGGTGGCCGCCCGCCAAGACCCCTTCGACCACCCCTTCGACCGCCCCTTCGACCGCCCCTGCGACCGCCCCTGCGACCGCCGCGACGTCCGCATGCTCGACCAGCCGGTGGCCGACGGCCGCGACCGGCGCCTTGTCGCAGGCCCCCATGCAGGGCGCGCGGACCACCCGGACCTCGGATCCGCCGGCGTCCCCGAGCGCCGCCAGCAGTCGCTCGGCCCCGGCCAGCGCGCAGCTCAGGCTGTCGCAGACCCGCACGGTGACCGCGGGAGGCGGCGCCGCATCCTCCTTCACAACGTCGAAATGCGCGTAGAAGGTCGCGACCTCCCACACCTCGGCCATGGCCAGCCGCATCTCGTGGGCGAGGGCGGCCAGGTGCCGGGCCGACAGATGACCGAAACGATCCTGCAGGGCGTGCAGATGCTCGATCAGCAGGTCGCGGCGGCGGGGCGCCGCCCCAAGCACCGAACGCACCTCCTCGAGCGCCGACGGATCGACCTGGCGGCCCTTGTTGAACGGACGCCCCGTGCGGCGGCCCTGGCCGGTCCCGCGCTGGAAACGGTCGCCTGTCTCTGCCGGGGCCGTGCGCGGACCTGTGTCGGCCGATCCGGTGCCCGTCATCGCTTCCTCCGTCGTACGGCTTGTCATGGGGTCTGCCCTGAGCCTCGGGTGCCGGTCAAAAGTCTCGCGAGAATCATCCTGGACCCCAACTTCCGACAGTGAATGTTCGCTCGTACTCGAAATCCAGAACCGGCCCTGATGCGCCTTGGATTTCCGGAGACGCCGATTCCGACGTCTCGGCGAGCGGAATCGCGTATTCGACATCAATCGACGATTTCCGGAAGAAGTCGCCAACTTCATAGTCACATTTGCCGTTTCGCGTATGGCCCATGATTTTCAGCGTATCGGAATCGACGAACGTGACGTCTTTGATTCTCCTGATGCAATCCACCATGACGTCGTCCGGTGTGACATTCGTCTTTATGAGAACATCTTCGGGCCGTTTGGCGGACACGTTGATCTTCTGAAAGACGTTCATTTGCCGCATGCAGTGCATGTCGAGAATCGTGATCTTGTCGTTCCATCCGAATGCGACAGACCGTGGAAGGGAACCATGGGGAATACTGTTGTCGAGAAACTCAAAGTGCATCTTCTGCCGATCTTTCTTGACCCAATTGAAGAAAAGATGGGGCATGCCCGTATAAGCCTCGATATTGTGATAGAGAAGATCGTCGACAGCCTTGTATCTGCCGGTCTCGATTCCGCGCGTCAAGGCTCGCTCCACTGTTTCGGCGGGCGGCGTGATTACGAAGAACATGAACACGGTGTCGCCGAAGCGGCTAAGCAGGCGGCTGTCGGCCGGTTGGCTGGCCCCCGATCCGAAGCTGTCGAACCGGAACCTGTCGAGGAGGAGATGCGGAAGTTCGGAACGGGTCGCCTTGCGTTCGATGTATCCGTCGAGCTTCTTGTCGATGATCTCCAGTTCCTGGCCGGTCAACATGGCCGCGTATTTTCGATCATCTCCTAGTGTATTGTAATCGAGGAGAAATTTACGCCAGTAATCGGGACTCACAATGGCAAAAGTATCCCAGGGAACGCCGATGCGCTGTGCAAGTTTTCTTTGAAGCGGGCGAATAGTGCTCTTGCCAGCGGCCGAAGCGCCCTTGACGTTCAGGATGACCGGCGATTTCTGAAACGGCAGATACGTGTAGCCCTCCGCGGCGACAGCCTCGCGGATGATCGGATCGAGCAGGTCGCCGATCCTTTCGCTTCCGTAGGAGTTGCATATCCAATTGGACGCCAGGCGGGCCACGGTCTCCCTGTCGGCCATGAGACGCCCGCGTTGCCCCACGATCGCCGAGACGATCATGCGCAGTCCATGCAGGCATGCCCGCTCGACCGGCGAGCCGGACTGCGGGATCGCATCTTCCCAGCGCGAAACCGCGATCATTTCCGGCGGTGCAGTTTCGGCGTCGGGGCTTTCCGTCCTGCCAAAAATCCGCGCGAGAATGCCTTGTCCGGCCACAGGTTCCGGTGGAGGGCGGTCGAAGATGTCCCGGTCGAGCAGCGCGCGCAGCCGCGTGTCGATGTCATCGCGCAGGTCGTCGAAAGCGCGTTCGAGCTCGGTCATCCTGGGCTCGACATGGGCCTCGAGTATGCGGGCGGTCATGCCGCGTAAGCACAGGCCGAGATCTGCGTAGTTCGGCCCATCAGGCACGTGCAGGTCGGCCGTCACACGGATCAGCAGTTCATGCACGACCAGCCGGCGGACAGTGAAGGCAATCATCTCGTGCGGCTTCAGGCCGCAGATTTCCGCCAGTTCCCGGGCTTCCGGGTAGCCGATTCGCGAGTTCTCCTGTCTGTACAGCGTCACCAGCGGCAACAGGCGGGTTGGAATCACCGAGGCGATGCCTGGGTTCCATGCGTCGAATTGGGCGTCCGATCCGGTCATTCCTGCTGGGACCCGCGTGACGTGAAGACCCGTGGTTGCAATTTGCGACGATGGTCTGTGGTGCCGCGTCGACTGGACCGTCATCTCGATATCCCGGACACGCAATCCATCGGCGTCATTTCCGGCAGCCTAGGTTCCGATCGTGCTTGGCCTGCGATACCTGTCTCGTATCAGCTTGAGCAGCGGCAGAAGGATCAGGATGATCGCGACGATCGTGATCGGCCCGGCGATCGGCCGGGTGAAGAAGATGCTCGGATCGCCGGACGACAGCAGCAGCGACTGCCGCAGCGTCGGCTCCGCGATCGGCCCGAGTACAATGGCGAGCACCGCAGGCGCCACGGGATAGTCGAATTTGCGCAGGAAGAACCCGCCGAGGCCGAACAGCAGCATCAGCCAGACGTCGTGCATGTCCTGGGTCGCGGCGAATCCGCCCACGATCGACAGCACGAAGATCATGGCGGCGAGGATGGTGAACGGCATCCGCAGCATCCAGATGAATAGCGGAATGAAGGAGAGGTTGATCAGCAGGGCGAAGAAGTTGGAGACGTAGAACGATCCGATCAGCCCCCACACGAAGGCCGGCTCGTCCGTGAAGAGCCGCGGGCCGGGCGTCAGGCCCCAGATGACCATTCCACCGAGCAGGATGGCGGTGGTGGGCGATCCGGGAATGCCCAGGGTGAGCATCGGCAGCATCGACCCGGTCGACGCCGAATTGTTCGCCGCCTCGGGCGCCGCCACGCCGTCGATGTTGCCCTTGCCGTAGGATTCCGGGCTGCGCGAGGTCAGCTTGGCCACGCCGTATGCCATCAGCGATCCGGGGGTCGCTCCGGCCGCCGGCAGGATACCCACGAAGAATCCGAGGAAGGAGCCGATGCTCATTCCGCGCCACCCCTTGGCCAGGCACTCCCTGGTGTCCGTCACGACGCCGCGCATGGACATCTTCGCCTCGCTGGACGTAACCGTCCCGCGTGTCGTGTCGATGGTCCACAGCATCTCGCCGATGCCGTAGATGCCGATCGCCAGCACCAGGAAGTTGATGCCGTGCATGAAGCCGGAGATGTCGAAGAACACGAGCCGCGGCTCGCCGGAGATCTCGTCGAAGCCGACGGCCGCCAGGACCAGGCCGAGGCAGATCGACAGGACCGTCTTCGGGATGTCGTCGCCGCCCAGTCCGACGAAGGTGGCGAAGGCCATCAGCATGAGGGCGAAGATCTCGGGCGGGCCGAAGCTGAGCGCGACCCATGCCAGGGGCGGGGCGAACAGGGTGAACAGGACGATCGAGACGGTGCCGCCGACGAAGGACGCGACCGCGGCCGTCACGAGGGCGATCCTGGCGCGCCCCTGCAAGGCCAGGGGCCGGCCGTCGAAGGTCGTCGCAACGGCCGTCGAGGCACCGGGGATGCCGAGGGTGATCGAACTGATCGCCCCGCCGTACATCGCGCCGTAGTAGATCGCGGCGAGGAAGATGATCGCCGACCCGGGCGGCACCAGGAAGGTGATCGGCAGAAGGATCGCGACGCCGTTCACCGATCCAAGCCCCGGCATCATTCCGATGAACAGGCCGACCGAGACGCCCAGGATGATCATGGCGAGGTTGATCGGCAGCAGGGCTTCGGCGAGGCCGGCTGACAGAAGGGCCAGAATTTCCACGCGATTACCTCCGTCCGGTTCAGTCGCCAGTGCCGGCTAGCCGGTCAGTAGATCAGCTCGTAGAGCATGTTGAAGAACGGCTCCGTGAACCGCATGCCCTTGGGCAGGGTGATGCGCATCAGTCCTTCGAAGAAGAAGAAGAACAGGACCGGCGTGAGGACCGAGATCGAGAGCGATATCGGCAGTCTGTGTCGCCCGAGGAACCAGAGATAGTAGAACAGGAACAGCATCATCGCGCCGTACATCGAGATGACGCTCGTCAGCGCGACGAACGCGACGATCCCGCCGAAGACCTGAACCAGCATTCTGCGGCCCTCGGCGTCGAGAACCGGCTCGGTGGATCGGGAAGGCGGAGAGGTCCGCCTTACCGCCTTGATGGTGATCACGGCCGTGCAGATCAGCATGATCGCGGCGAGCCAGAACGGCCAGGCCCCGCCGCCCGGCCCCTCGCCCCTGACATAGCCGATTTCCAGCTCGGAGCTCTTCCACATCAGGTAGAGGGACAGGACGGCGAGAACTGCCGCCGTCACGAATTCACCGCGACGCAATTCGGCCTCCTTGAGCGGCTGACGATAGGACCGCCGGGCTCACTCGCCCATCGAGGCGAGCAGCTCCTTGTGATTCTGGACCTGCGTGGCCCAGTAGGCCTTCTGCTTGTCCGGGGCCATCCAGAGCGGCGAGAGGCTCTCCGACTTCAGGTACCCCTGCCACTCTTCGGACTCGTAGATCGTCTTGAAGAGCGCCTGGTAGTACGCCGCCGCATCGGCCGACATGCCGGGGGCACCGACAACCGCACGCTGGTTGTAGTAGCTGAAGTCCTTGCCCTTCTCCTTGACGGTCGGGACGTCCGGGAAGGCCGCCAGACGTTCGTCCGAGAAAGCCAGCAACGGGACCACGTCGCCGGACGCGTAGAAGCCCTTGGCCTCGGCGGGGTTGTTGACCGTGGCCATCACCTGCTTGCCGGCCAGGTCCTTGGCGACGGCGCCGCCGCCCTTATACGGGATGTACTTCACCTTGATGTCGAAGGCCTTCTCCATGAAGGCGATCACGATCGAGTCCTCCTGGCCCTTGCCGGTGCCGCCCATCACGTAGTTCGATTCCGCCTTCACGGTCTTCAGCCAGTCCTCGAAGGTCTTGATGCCGCTGTCCTTGTGGACCCAGAGGACGAAGGGGTCGACGCCCATCATCGCGACCGGCGTGAAGGTGGCGATGTCGATGCCGAGGTTCGGCTGACGCAGCGGGGTCGTGAAGAACGAGTTCAGCGTGACCAGGATGGAATGGTCAGGATCCGCGGCCTTGTTGAGGGCGATCAGCGCCTCGGCGCCCGACCCGCCGCCCTTGTTGTTGGGCACCAGCGGCCGGTTCGTCAGTTTCTTCTTCTCCGCGACCGACTGGATGAAGCGAGCGATCTGGTCCGCGCCGCCGCCGGCTCCGGCCATGATCACGAAGTCGATCGGCTTGTTCGGTTCCCAGGCCTGCGCGGGCGCGGCCAGACCGATCGTGCCTAGCGCAACCGCGCCGGCAAATCCGCACAGCAGTCTCGTTGCTTTCGTCATGTTATTCCTCCCTATGTGCCTGTATTTGCTTATTGCGCAACTTCACAGGTTTTGGCCGGTCTTGAAGCGGCCTTCGTGGTTTCGCTCTTGGATTCTCGTGCCCTTACCTCCCGTCAGTGATTGAGAAGAACCGGCATGGTCGCGGTATCGACGACCGCCTGTGTGTTGCCTCCGAAAACAACTTCATGCTCATGGCTGTCGCCATAGGCACCCATGATCATCATGTCCGCCCCGAGCTCGGCGCTGACGCGCAGCAGCTCGCTCCCGATCCTCTCGCCGGGTGAGACTTTCTCCACGGTGACCTTGATCTGGTGCAGATCGAGATATGCCGTCAGATCATCGACAGTGGTGCCCGGACCGGCATCGGTACCATTCGACAGCACCCAGATCGCTTCCGCTCCGCGCAACACCGCTTTGCACTGCGACAGGGCACGCGCGGCCTCCGCACTGCCGTTCCAGGCGATCGCCACCCTCGCGCCCAATGTCTCCGGCGGCGCCGGCCTCGGCGGGCACATCAGGACCGGACGGCCCGAGTGGAACAAGGCGGCCCTGAGCGTATTCTTGCCCAGGTTCCTGTCCCGATCGGGCTTGGCTACCGCGATCATGTCGGCAAGTCGGCCGTACCGCTTGATGACGTCGACCTGCCGCCCCGCCACCTCGACGAAGTCGACGCTCGCGACCTTGCCGATCCTGTCGCCGGAGTCGTCGAGGTTCAGCTTGCGCGCGAGTACCTTGAGCTCATCGCGGAGCCCGGCCTCCTCCTGGTCGGCAAGCTTGTAGGACTGTTCGACAAGCTGCTTGCGTAGGAAATCGGGGATGTACACGCCGAACGGGATCAGATCCTCGGCGCGCGCCCGGCAGTGCACCACGAGCACGTGGGAATCATGGCGATGCGCAAGCGCGGCCGCGTGGGCGAGCACGTTGTCGCCCTTGCCGTCTCCCCTCACCGGGACCAGAATCTTGCGTATCACGCTGGCACCCTCTCAAAACAGGCCGTCGATAAGACCTTCCTTGTTGATACGAATGGTCTCGGCGGCCGGCACCCTGGGCAGGCCCGGCATGGTCATGATCTCGCCGCAGACGACGACCACGAAGCCGGCGCCCGCCGACAGCCTTACCTCGCGCACCGGCAGGCTGTGGCCGGTCGGCGCGCCCCGTAGATTCGGGTCGGTGGTGAACGAGTACTGCGTCTTGGCCATGCAGACCGGCAACTTGCCGTAGCCCTGCTCCTCCCACTCCTTCAGCTGACCGCGAACCTTGGCGTCGGCGACCACCGCGTCGGCGCGATAGATCTCCTTGGCGATCGTTTCGATCTTCTGGAACAGCGGCATGTCGTCGGGATAGAGCGGGCGATAGTCGGCGGTGCCTCCCTCGCACAGCTCGACGACCTTCCTGGCGGTTGCCTCGATACCCTTGCCCCCGTTCGCCCAGTGGGTGTTCAGGATCGCCTCGACATCGCGCTCGGCACAGTAGTCCTTGATCGCCTGGATCTCGGCATCGGTGTCGGTGACGAAGTGATTGATGCCGACGACCATCGGCACGCCGAACTTCCGCAAATTCTCGATATGGCGCCCGAGATTCGCGCAGCCCTGCTGCACTGCCGCGACGTTCTCCTTGCCGAGGTCATCCTTCTTGACGCCCCCGTTCATCTTCATCGCCCGGACGGTCGCGACCAGCACGACTGCGGACGGCCGCAGGCCTGCCTTGCGGCACTTGATGTCGAAGAACTTCTCGGCGCCGAGATCGGCACCGAAGCCGGCCTCGGTCACCACGTAGTCGGCGAGCTTGAGTGCCGTCGTGGTCGCCACGACCGAGTTGCAGCCATGCGCGATGTTGGCGAACGGGCCGCCGTGGACGAAGGCCGGGTTGTTCTCCAGCGTCTGGACCAGGTTCGGCTGCATGGCGTCCTTCAGCAGCACGGCCATGGCGCCGTCGGCCTTCAGGTCGCGGGCATAGACCGGGGTCCGGTCGCGGCGGTAGGCGACGATGATGTCGCCCAGCCGCTTCTCGAGGTCGGCGAGGTCGGACGCCAGGCACAGGATCGCCATCACTTCGGAGGCGACGGTGATGTCGAAGCCCGCTTCGCGCGGGAAGCCGTTGGCGACCCCGCCGAGGCTGCAGACGATCTCCCGGAGCGCCCGGTCGTTCATGTCCATGACCCGGCGCAGCGCGATGCGGCGGACATCGATATCGAGCGAATTGCCCCAGTAGACGTGGTTGTCGAGCAGGGCCGCCAGCAGGTTGTGCGCCGACGTGATCGCGTGGAAATCGCCGGTGAAGTGCAGGTTCATGTCGTCCATCGGGACGACCTGCGAATAGCCGCCGCCGGCGGCACCGCCCTTCATGCCGAAATTCG
>JAVKCR010000179.1:0-3473 GCA_040222645.1 Rhodospirillales bacterium | reverse complement strand
TCGCGCCCGTCGGTAACGACATGGACACGCACCGGCACCCCGGCCCGTGCGAACAGGCCGCAGATCGCGGCGATCTGGTTCTGGTGCGAATGCACGCCGCCCGGCGACAGCAGGCCCATGACATGGGCGGTGCCGCCGGATGCCTTCAGCGCGGCGATGGCGGCGGTCAGCGCCGGGATCGCGGCGATCGAGCCGTCGGCGATGGCGGCATCGATGCGCGGCAGGTCCTGCATGACGACGCGGCCCGCGCCGAGATTCATGTGGCCGACCTCGGAATTGCCCATCTGGCCTTCCGGCAGCCCCACTTCCTGTTCGCTGGCGTCGAGTTGCGCGCGCGGGCAGGACGCGGTCAGGCGGTCCCACACCGGCGTGTCGGCAAGCTTCACCGCGTTGTTGTCGCTCTCGGTTCGGTCGCCCCAGCCGTCCATGATACACAGGAGAACCGGGCGTGGTGCAGTCGATGTATCGGTCATGGCCCGTATATACGACGCAACGCCGGATTGCGGTAGGCCAAAGCACCCTGAATTCCGCGTTACCGGCGACTTTCCGTAATGCGGGGCTTCCCTGCGGGCGGCCTGTCGCCGACAATGAGACCGCAACCCCGCCGCTCCCGGACAGCCATGAAGCTGATCGCCTACCCGACACAAGTCCCGGACCTGACCCCGCCGCTGAAACCGGCTTCGCAGAGCCGCGACTGGATGGACCGCCTGCCCGATGCCTACGGCTATCGCTGCCTGCCGCTGACCATCGCCAATTCGCATGGCTGGGTGATCGAGGCGCCGGTCGCGTTCGAGGCGCAATGGAACGGCCGCGGCGGCAAGGACGCCATCGAGATCCGCTCGGAAGCGCCGGAGCGCATCCGCCATTTCGCCACCTCGCATTTCGGTTCCGGCATCCTCACCTTCCATCCCGGCTACCTGTTCCGCACCGAACCCGGCATCAACCTGTGGGTCGGCGGCGCGCCGAACTGGCCGAAGGACGCGATCTTTCCGCTGACCGGCGTGATCGAGACCGACTGGTCGCCCTATTCCTTCACCATGAACTGGCAATTCACCCGCGAGAACCGCCCGGTCCGGTTCGAGGCCGGGGAACCGGTCTGCTTCTTCTTCCCCGTGGGGCGCGGCCTGGTCGATGCAACGGAGCCGGAAATCCGCCGGCTCGACGACGATCCGGAGAACCTCGCCCGCTACGAGGCCTGGAACGCATCGCGGCGCAACTTCCTCGCCGAACTGCCGAAGACGGGCAGCGACGCCTCCTCCGAACGCTGGCAGAAGGGCTATTACCGCGGCCTGCAGCCGGACGGGTCGAAGGGACTGCCGGAACACCAGACTAAGGTCCGCCCGAAACCGTTCAGGGATGGCGGCTAGAGCCGTTTCGGCAGGTAGCGGGCGAACCAGGCGGTGAAGATCAGGAAGCCGCCGAGGATGAAGAACACCGCCTGCAGCGGGAAGAAGAACAGCGCCGCGGTATAGATCGCCTGCGGCAGCAGCTGCGACATCTCGATATAGGTTCTGAACACCGAGGTCATCTCGGCGCGCTCGTAGGCATGCACCGCGCGCAGGAACGGGATGTTGCCGAGCGCATCGAGGATGGCGCTGCCGCCGGCGGCGATGAAGAAGATCAGCGCGATCAGGATCGGCGTCTCGAGGATGAAACCGCCGACGATGTTCGCCGCCCCGCAGAGCAGCAGCCCGATGATGATGATCCGCCGGACCCCGAACCGCGCCCCGGCGCGGCCGGCCATCGGCGCCGTGAACAGCAGCGCCTGCCCGCAGGACAGCATGGCGGCGGCGATCATCGGGTCGCCCCCGGCATCGATGATGGCGAGCGGCGGATAGACGAAGAAGGTGGTCCAGTAGCTCGACCGCGCGAAGGTGATCAGCCAGGCGAGGCGCATGCGCGGCTGGCGGACGAAGCGGTGGATGTTGGCGAAGGCGCTGGGCGGTTTCGTGCGCGCCGGCGCCACCATCGGGTTCTCCTGCATGCGGAGATACCAGAAATAGCAGAGCGTCAGCAGAGAGCCGATGGCCGCCGGCACGAAGGTCGCGTAGGCGCCATGTTCCTGGTAGAGCCAGATGCCCAGCGCGGGACCCGTGCACCAGGAAAAACCCATCGCGGCCAGCCGCCTCGGCTCGGCGACGAGGAATTCCTTCCGCCGGATGTAATCCAGGATGTAGAGGTTGAGCGCGATGTTGATGAACACAACCGCGAGCGAACGAAATTGCAGCGCCGCGAGGAACGGCAGGTACTCGCCCGCGATCAGCAGCAACGGCGCGGCGACCATGCAGAGGCAACCTGCGCTGAAGACCCACTTACGGCGCATCCTGCGCATGGCGATCGGCACCATCAGGCTGATCACCAGCGAGATCGCGCCGACGATGGCGTAGACCTCCGAGACCTTCATCGCGGTTTCGAGAATGCGGTAGGCTTCGAGCGGCAGGACGCCGGCGATCAGCGCGCGCGAAAAGGATTCCATGCCGGAAAGCACGGCAAAGACCGTCGCTCCAGGGCGGTCGACCACCCGGAGCCACATGGGAAAACGGATTTCCATCCCGGACCGCTTATTAGCCCCGGAACCCGGGGCGTGAAGCAGCGATCTTACGTCAGATGAGTCTCGCGGCAAGCCCCGTGGCGTGCGCGGCAGCCCCGCATTTAACGCATGCGTCCCCGACTGATTCCCGCGTACCATCCTTCCTCACCGAAGGCCGCCAGAGGGCGGCGGGACGAGGAGGAAGCATGAGCAAGGACATCGCCGTCATCACCGGCGGCTCGAACGGCATCGGCCGGGCCTGCGTCGGCCGGGCGATCGCGTCCGGCTGGCGGGTGATCAACCTCGACCGGCGGCCGGGAGAACCGGACCCCGACGAGATCTTCATCGAAACCGATCTCGCCGATCCCGAGGCCATCAGCCGCGCCTTCGCGGAGATCGCGGAGATCGGCCCGGTCGCCGGCCTGATCAACAATGCCGGCATCGCCATCGCCAAGACCCTGGCCGAGACGGAGCCCGGGGATTTCGACGAGATCGTCGACATCAACCTGCGGGCACCCGCGCTCTGTGCCAGGCTCGCGGCGGAGAGCATGGCGGCGGCGGGCTTCGGCCGCATCGTCAACATCGCCAGCCGGGCCGCCCTCGGCAAGGAGCTGCGCACCGCCTACGCGGCGACCAAGGGCGGGCTGATCTCGATGACGAGGGTCTGGGCGCTGGAACTGGCGTCGCAGGGCATCACGGTGAACGCCATCGGCCCCGGCCCCGTCGCCACCGACCTGTTCCGCCGGGTCAATCCCGACAACAGCCCGCGCACCCAGCGCATCAAGGACGCTATCCCCGTCGGCCGCCTCGGCACTCCGGACGACATCGCCAACGCGGCGCTGTTCCTGCTCGACCGCAATGCCGGGTTCATCACCGGCCAGGTACTCTATGTCTGCGGCGGCATGACGCTTGGGGTGGTGGGGGTCTAAGGGAACGACGGAGA
>JAVKCR010000178.1:0-7595 GCA_040222645.1 Rhodospirillales bacterium | reverse complement strand
GTCCATCACCAGCACATGGCCGGCCGGCATCTCCTCGACGGCGACACGCTGCGGATGGCCGGGCTTGTCGAACACGGTGATGTGGTTGAGGTCCTCGCGTGCCGGGATGTAGCGGAGCGTATAGGCGGGGCCGACCATGTTGACGTCCTTCGGAGATACCGGATGGACGTTCTGCAGGAAGGTGTTGCGATAGCCGCGCTTGAACAGCGCCGTGGTCAGGGTGGCCGCCGAGACATGCAGCAGCTTTTCGCGGGTTTCGGGCTTGAGGGTCATTGGATCGTTTCCGTTTCTTGATCAGTAGATGTCGGGTTCGGGCGTATCGAGGCCCTCGCCGGTTTCGAGGAAGTCGAAGTCGCAGCCGTGATTGGCCTGCGAGATATGCTCGGCGAACATCTTGCCGTAGCCGCGGCGGTAATAGGCCTTGCGCGGCTGCCATTCGGCGCGGCGGCGGGCGAGTTCCTCGTCGCTCACCAGCATGTCGATGCGGCGTGCCGGGACATCGATGCGGATGATGTCGCCGGTCTTCAAGAGCGCCAGCGGGCCGCCGACATGGGATTCTGGCGCCACATGCATCACGCAGGCGCCGTAGGAGGTACCGCTCATCCGCGCGGCGCAGACCCGCGCCATGTCGCGCACGCCCTGCTTCAGCAGTTTCACCGGAATCGGCAGCATGCCCCATTCCGGCATGCCGGGTCCACCCTGCGGGCCGGCATTGCGCAGCACGAGGACGTCGTTCGCCTCGACGTCGAGGTTCTCGTCTTCGACCGCCTTCTTCATCTCCGGATAGCTGTCGAACACCAGCGCGCGGCCTTCGTTCTGAAGCAGATGCGGGGCGCAGGCCGACGGCTTGATGACACAGCCGTCGGGGGCGAGGTTGCCGGTCAGCACGGCGAGCGCGCCCTCATGGTAGATCGGGTTCGAGATCGGGCGGATGACATCGTCATTGTGGACTTCGGCGTTGGCGTAGGTCTCCCCGAACGGGATGCCGGCCACCGTGACCGGCGTTGGATCGAGCTTGGCTTCGAGCTGCTTCATCAGCCCGAGCAGGCCGCCGGCATAGTAGAAATCCTCCATCAGGTAGGTGGAGCCGCTGGGGCGGATATTGGCGATCACCGGCGTGGTGCGGCCCAGCGCGTCGAGGTCGGCGAGCGTGAAATCGATTCCGGCGCGCCGCGCGATGGCGATCAGGTGGACCACGGCGTTGGTCGAACAGCCGGTCGCCATGGCGACGGTCGCGGCATTCACGATGGCCGGCTTCGTCAGCACCCTGGCCGGGGTCAGGTCCTCATGCGCCATCTCGACCGCGCGGCGACCGCAGGCGCTGGCCATGCGCACATGGTTGGCATCCGCCGCCGGGATCGAGCTGGCGCCGGGCAGGGTCATGCCGAGCGCCTCGGCGATGGCGGTCATGGTCGAGGCGGTGCCCATGGTCATGCAATGGCCGTAGGACCGCGCGATGCCGCCTTCGAGCCCGGTCCATTCGGCGAGCGATAGATTGCCGGCGCGGCGCTCGTCCCAGTATTTCCAGGCGTCCGAGCCGGAGCCGAGCTGCTGACCCTTGAAGTTGCCGCGCAGCATTGGGCCGGCGGGCAGGAAGATGGCGGGAACGCCGGCGCTGATGGCGCCCATCAGCAGCGCGGGCGTCGTCTTGTCGCAACCGCCCATCAGCACGACCGCATCGACCGGGTGACAGCGGATCAGTTCCTCGGTCTCCATCGCCAGCATGTTGCGGTAGAGCATGGTGGTCGGCTTCACGAGGCTTTCGGAGAGCGACAGCGCCGGCAGTTCCATCGGCATGCCGCCGGCCTGCAGGATGCCGCGCTTCACATGCTCCGCGCGGTCGCGGAAATGCAGGTGGCAGGGTTGGGCTTCCGACCAGGTGTTGATGATCGCGACGACCGGGCGGCCGGTCCAGTCTTCCGGTCCCAGTCCCATCTGCATCATGCGCGAGCGGTGCCCGAACGACCGGAGATCGTCGGGGGCGAACCAGCGCTCGCTTCTCAACTGCTTTCCCTTGCCGGGTTTCTTGTCAGCCACGTTTCTCTCCTGTCGTCATGTTCCGTCGTGCGGGCCGGGGTCGCCAGCGCGCTGGTTGCCTCAGATCTTCCATCTATGCGCCGGCAGGCCTGCCGGTTTGTCGGTACCGTTGCCAAACCTGCCCCGCGCCAGGGCGCCGTCGGGGGCATCGCCGCCTTTCGAGGTCAGGTAGACCTCGTCGAGGCCGGGTCCGCCGAACGCCGCCTTGGTGGGAGCGGAGAAGGGGGTCGGGTGCGAGGCTGCCAGCATGCCGTCGGGGGTGAAGACATGCAGGACGCGCCCTTCGATGGAAGCTATCCAGTAATTGCCGCTCCTGTCGAGTGCGGCGCCGTCCGGCCGGCCCGGTTTTTCCATCATGTCGACGAACAATTCGCGTTTGCCGAGGGCTCCGGTCGCGAGATCCAGCGGGCAGCGCCAGATCTTCTGCACGTTCCAATGCGAGTCGGAGACGTAGAGCCATCCCCTGTCCGCGTCGGCCGCGAGCCCGTTCTGGACCATCAGGCCGGACATGCGCCGCCGGGCGACCAGGTCGGCATCGATCGAGAACAGGGCGCCGCGCGGCGTGTCGAGCGCGAGATCCATGGTGCCGGCCCAGAGCCTGCCGGAGGAGTCCACCGTCGCGTCGTTGAAGCGGACACCTTCGTCTTCGATACGGACCAGCGGCTCGAGCGACAGATTGCGCGGATTGAACAGGAACACGCCGGTGCCGAGTCCGACCGCCGGCAGTCCGGCATCGGTCATCACCATGAAGCCGGTGGGCTCGGGCATCGCCCAGGATTCAGTCCGGTCCGTGTCGGCGTCGGTTCGCAACAGTCGTCTGCCGTCGATATCGACCCACCAGAGGCAATTGCCCTCGATGTCCCATACCGGGCTTTCGCCGAGGCCGGCGCGCACATCTGCGATGACCGCGAACTCGAGCGGAGACGCGACAGCAACTTCCAAGGTTTCCTCCGTTGCGGTTCCCCGCCGCACTTTTGGCGGCTTGCCGACGGGAACGCCAGAATTCAGTTGACATGAAAGTTTGAGCGCAATTAGCATACCAATGCAACTAAAATATCAGTTGGGGCAAACAGCCGCACATCAGTGGAGGAAACCAATGAAAACAACGCTCAAGGGACTCGGAATCCTCGCGGCCGTCGCCGCGACGATCGGTCTTGCCATGCCGGCAGGTGCAGCGACGACGCTGCGTGTCGGCACCGTTCTCGCCCCGACGGACCCGATGGGGCAGGGTCTGGACAAGTTCAAGAAGGAAGTCGAAGCCGCCACCAAGGGCGAGGTGATTATCGAGGTGTTCCATTCCTCGCAGCTCGGCGACACCACCGAAATGCTCGACCAGGCCCGCGCCGGCGCCAATGTCGGCACCGTCACCGACGTGGCCCGCCTGTCCTCGTTCATGCCCTCGCTCGCCATCATGTCCGCGCCGTTCCTGTTCGATACCTACGAACAGGCCGACAAGTTCGCGCTGTCGAAGGAATATCTCGGCTGGGGCGACGAGCTGAAGGCCAAGGCCGGTCTCGTCATGCTGGCCTCCAACTGGTACCAGGGCGCGCGTCACGCGCTGACCCAGCAGCCGGCGATGAAGCCGGCGGACCTCAAGGGTGTGAAGATGCGCACCATCGGCGCGCCGGTCTGGATCGAGACGATCCGTGCCATGGGCGCGGAGCCGACCCCGATTCCCTGGGGTGAAGTCTATTCCGCTCTTCAACTTGGCACCATCGACGCCGCCGAAGCCCAGCCGACCGCCATCTGGGGCGCCAAGCTCTACGAAGTCGTCAAGCATGTGAATCTGACGGGCCATATCCAGCTCGTCACCGCACTCGTCGTCGGCGCTGAGGCGTGGGACGAGATCTCGCCGGAAAACCAGAAGGTCGTCCGCGACCTTGCGGTCGTGAACGGGCGCTACGCTTCCGGTCTCACGATCTCGCTCGGCGAGAAAGCACTGAAGGACGTCGCCGCGACCGGGGTGCAGGTCCACGAGATCGATCTCGCGCCGTTCAAGGAGGCCGTCAAGTCGGTGTACTCCCTTTTGAAGCTCGAAAAGGAAGCCGCTATCGTCAATTCTGTCCTCGGACGTTGATCTCGCGAACTTCTGAACTCAGGCGCAGGCGAACTTTCAGGAACTGGAACCGATCATGTACCGGCGGCTGGAATATGCCTGCGCCTCTCTTCTTCTCGCAGCAATCGTCGCGCTCGTCGGCATCGCCGCGGTGTCGCGCGCCATGGGCAGCCCGATCATCTGGTCGATCGAGATCGCGCAATTGCTCTTCGTCTGGCTCTGCATGCTGGCGGCGGACCTGGCCCTTCAGGAAAACCGGCATTTCGGCCTGATGGTGCTGCTCGAGAAGCTTTCCCCCGAACGCCGCCGCCTGATGGAAATCGCCAATCTTGCGATCATGATCTGCCTGGTGGTGTTCCTCTTCTTCTATGCCTGGAAGAACGCGGTGCTGATGCATCCCCGCCTGCTCGGCGCGACGCAGATGAACGGCTCGCTGATCCATACCTCCATGGTCGTCGGCCTCGCGCTGCTCACCCGCACCATGGTTCTCCAGCTCATCGCCCGCGTCCGCGGCTGAACAGATCACGATCATGCTTATCCTCGTCGCGGTCCTCTTCACGGTTTTCCTGATCGTCGGGATGCCGGTCGCCTTCGCACTGGCGATCGCCTCGATCCCCGTCTTCATCTTCACCGGCGCCATGCCGCCGACGGTCGCGATCCAGAAGATGGTCACCGCGACCCAGAGCTTCCCGCTGCTGGCGGTGCCGTTCTTCATCCTCGCCGGGAACCTGATGAACGTCACCGGCATCACCGAACGCCTGATCCGCTTCGCGCGGCTGCTCACCGGCTGGATGGCCGGCGGTCTGGCCCAGATCTCGATCGTGCTCTCCTTCATGATGGGCGGCATCTCCGGCTCCGCCGTCGCCGACGCCTCGATGGAGGCGCGCCTGCTGGGCCCGAGCATGTTGGCGCAAGGCTATTCCAAGGGCTTTGCAGCCGGCGTGCTGGCCTTCGGCTCGATCATCACCGCGACCATTCCGCCCAGCATCGGGCTGATCCTGTTCGGCTTCATCAACGAGGTTTCGATCGGCCGACTGTTCCTCGGCGGCATCATTCCGGGCATCCTGCTGACGCTGGTGCTGATGGCGACCACCTCGATCGTCGCGAAACGGCGCGGCTACGTGCCCGATTTGAAGGAACGGCCGACAGCGCGGGAATTGCTGGCCAGCTTCGGCGAAAGCGTCTGGGCACTCGCCTTCCCGGTGATCCTGATCGTCGGTTTCCGATTCGGGTTCTTCACCGCCACCGAGGCCGGCGCCTTCCTGGTGTTCTACGCGCTGTTCATCGGAATCTTCATCTACCGGGAACTCGATCTTTCGCGGCTGTACGAGGCGGCCCGCGCTTCCGTCACCGATCTCGGCATGGTGATGCTGCTGATCATGATGGCCGCCGTGCTGGGCTACACCATGACCATCGAGCGCGCGCCGCAGGACATCGCCGCCTTCGTCACCACGCTGACAGACCAGCCCTACATCATCCTGCTGCTGGTGGTGATTCTGCTGATCGTCTCCGGTATGTTCCTCGAAGGCGCGGCCAACATCCTGCTGGTCACGCCGATCGTCATGCCGGTGCTGACGGCGGCCGGTTTCGACCCGGTCCATATGGGCACGCTGATCGTGGTGCTGATCAATTTCGGCGGCCTGACGCCGCCGGTCGGCGTCATCATGTTCACGGTCTGCGGAATTCTGGATTGCCGCACCGGGGCGTTTACGGTCTCATCGCTGCCGTTCTTCCTCGCCATGCTGGTATTCTTCGTGCTGCTTGTCGCCTTTCCGCAGATCGTGCTCTACCTGCCGGGGACATTGATGTGAGCAGGCCAGTACCATGAACAGGAACCCGTTTTCCGGCGGCGCGTCGGGCGCCTTCGACGACTTGCTCCGACCGCAGCCCCACGTGCCGACCTCGGCGCGGCTCTATGATGAACTGCGCCAGCAGATCATCTCGCTGGCCTTGCCGCCGGATTCGACGATCTCCCGCAACGAGATCGCCGAGCGCTTCAATGTCAGCCAGTCGCCGGTGCGCGAGGCGATGATGCGTCTCGAACAGGACGGGCTGATCATTTCCTACCCGCAATCGCGCACCGTGGTGACGCGCATCGACGTGGCCCGCATCCGCGAGGAGCATTTCCTGCGCGTCTCCGTCGAGTGCGAGGTTGTCCGGGCGCTGGCCGAGAAGCGCGACACCGCGCTGATGGTGAAAGCGCGCGGCTTCCTCAAGCTGCAGGAGGCGCTGGTCGGCGACACCGAACAGGCGGTGATGTTCAAGCAGCTCGACGAGGCCTTCCACAATGCGCTGTTCGCCGCGGTGAACCAGGCCAACCTGCACGGCCATATCACCGCGCGCTGCGGCCACCTGGCGCGGCTGCGCACGCTCGACCTGCCGCGCGAGGAAAAGATGGAATCCGTGCTGGAGGGTCACCGCGCCATCCTCGACGCCATCGAGACCGGCGACGGCGACCATGCCGCGCGGGTCATGCGCAAGCATCTCTCCGGCAGCCTCGAACGCCTGCCCCAGATCCGGGCCGAGAACGAGGCGCTGTTCTCCTGACCTCTTTTCCATCCGGGTGCCTGCGCTAGACTGTCGACAACAGGCAGACTTGATAGGGACGGCATTGATGGGAACGCGGCTCGGTGCAGAGGAACTCCACCACTTCCGGAAAAAGGGCTGGGTCGTGCCGGACTGGCGCTTTCCGCCGGACCTGCTCGCGGAAATGCGGGCCGAATATGACGCGCTGCTGGCCCGCAATAGCCATATCACCTCCGACATCATGCTGGCCCCGCACCAGGCCAACGGCGGATCGCAGGGCGTCATCGGATCGGAGAAATGGTTCGAGTTCGCCACCCACCCGGCGCTGATGGAGATCGCCGGTCAGCTGATCGGCGACGACATCATCCTCTGGGGCACGACGATCTTCGGCAAGCCGGCGCTGAACGGCAAGGAGACGCCCTGGCACCAGGATGGCGAATATTACCCGATCCGCCCGCTGGAAACGCTGACCATCTGGATCCCGCTCGATGACGTGACCCACGAGAATGGCCCGATGCGCTTCATTCCCGGTTCGCACAAGGCGCACCGGCTCTATTCGCATTCCTGGTCCGACGGCAGCGACAAGACCATCAACCTTGTCACCGACGGTGAGCATTTCGACGAGACCACCGCCGAGGAACTGATCCTCGAGGCCGGCCAGGTCTCGTTCCACGACGTCTACATGATCCACGGCTCATTGCCGAACCGCACGCCCAGGCGCCGGGCCGCCTTCATCGTCCGGCTGATGCCGGCGACCTCGCACTATGACCATGCGCTCGGCGCCGAGATCGGCAAGCAGCACCCGGCGCAGGGCTACGGCGTGCGCCCGCTCTACCTCGTCCGCGGCGAGAACCGCCATCCGGGGACCGACTTCTCCCTCGGGCAGTGAGGGGGAGGGACAGCAGCAGCCCCCTCCGCCCGTCGGGCACCGCCCCCGCCCGCGGGGGTGGGGGACGCCACCCTCGCTTCCCCCTCC
>JAVKCR010000177.1:0-7846 GCA_040222645.1 Rhodospirillales bacterium | reverse complement strand
GCGCCAAGCTCGATCCGGCCCTACCGAATTGCGAGGCGGCACGTCTCCTCGGTCTCGACCGGCCGCAGGATTTCGGCGATGCCGAAACCGAAAGCCCGTCATTCCTCGTGAGGGTGGCGACCGCACCGTCACCGGATGGCGAAACGGCACAGGACATGCCGGCCGAGAGCGAATGGAGCGGCCAGGCCAACCGCCTGAGCCGGGAAACACTGGCCTGGCCGGAAGTCGAGGCCATCTCCGGCGCCCTCATCGACAGCGACCCGGGAACCCTGGTCGCGCCGTTCGATTTCCAGATCGACGGCCTCGCCGCCATCGCGCCGGAAGGCGACGCAGCGGGAATCATCCGCCGGCGGCGCAGCGCGGTCGACATGGACGGCAAGACCGGCCTGCCGCTGACGGGCTTCGTGCGCATGATGGGCGCGCTGCTGCCGGACCGCCGGCGCGCGCCCTTCGACGCCTTCCCCTATGCGGCGGCCATCCATCTGCTCATCTATGCCCACCGGATCGAGGGGCTGGCGCCCGGTCTCTACTTGCTGTCGCGCCATCCGTCGCGAGTGTCGGCGCTGTTCGAAGCCTGCCGGCGCGACGGTCTCGAACCCGTGCCGGTCGAGGGGTTGCCGCTGCCGTTCTGGCGGCTGATCGCACCGGCCGATGCGCGTCCGGCGGCGAAGACCGCGTCCTGCAACCAGGATATCGCGGCGGACGGCGCCTTCGCGGTCTCGATGATCGCGGATTTCTCGCACACGCTCGGCATCGAGGGGGCGGATGCCTATCGCCGGCTGTTCCACGAATGCGGCCTGCTGGGCCAGATTCTTTATCTCGAGGCGGAGGCGCAGGGGGTGGCCGGCACCGGCATCGGCTGCTTCCTCGACGACCGGGTGCATGCCTATCTCGGGCTCGATCCGGACGGCGACTGGCAGTGCCTCTACAATTTCGCCGTCGGCAGGGCGGTGCTCGACGAACGGCTGACCACCGATCCCGGATATCCGGCAGCGATGCGGGACGCCCGCCGGCCGGTCAGACGATCAGCGAACTGAGGGTTGCGAGCGAATCCGCTTCCTCCACCGGCTTGTCCCAGCGGATGCGGCTGATGCGGGGGAAGCGCATGGCGATGCCGGACTTGTGCCGCTTCGATTCGTGCAGGCTGTCGAAGGCGACCTCCAGCACCAGCCCGCGCTCGACCTCGCGCACCGGTCCGAAACGGTTGGTGGTATGCGCCCGGATCCAGCGGTCGAGCTGACCGAGCTCTTCATCGGTGAAGCCGAAATAGGCCTTGCCGACCGGGGTCAGTTCCCCGTCCTCCCGCCAGACCCCGAAGGTGAAGTCGCTGTAGAGCCCGGAGCGCTTGCCGTGACCGCGCACCGCGTACATCAGCACCGCATCCGCGGTCAGCGGGTCTCGCTTCCACTTGAACCAGGGTCCCCTGGGCCGGCCGGGCAGGTAGGCCGTGTCCCGGCGCTTCAGCATCAGGCCCTCGATGCCGTTCTCGCGGGTCGTGCGCCGAAGGTCCGCCAGTTCCTCCCAGCTTTCGAAGGTGATGGTGTCCGAGAAGTCGAAGCGGTTCCGGTCGCGTGCGGCGATCCAGCGTTCCAGCCGCGCTCGCCGTTCCGCAAGCGGCAGGCGGCGGATATCCTCCATCCCCTCGAACAGCATGTCGTAGACGCGGATGAAGGCCGGCGCATCGCGCAGCATGGCGCGGCTGACATTCTTGCGGTTCAGGCGCTGTTGCAGGGCGTTGAAGCTGGCGGGCTCACCGGCGGCCGTGTCACGAACGAGGAGTTCTCCGTCGATCGCACCGTCGAAATCGACGCCTGCGAGGATGTCGGGGAAGCCCGCGCCGATATCCTCGCCGGTGCGGGTATAGAGCCGGACATCGCCGCCGCGGGCGACTACCTGCACGCGGATTCCGTCCCATTTCCATTCCGCCTGGTAGTCCGCCGGGTCGAGGTTCGCGAGATCGCCGTCCCCCAGCGGGTTGGCCAGCATCACCGGGTGGAAGACCGGCCGCGAGCTGACATCAGGCTTCTCCGCCCGCCCGTCGAGCCAGGCGAAGAGGTCGGCATAGGGCGGTTCGAGCCCGTGCCACAGTTCCTCGATCTCGTCCGGCTCGACGCCGCCCCATTGCGCGAGTGCGGTCTTGGCGAGGCGGGCGGAGACGCCGACACGGAGCCCGCCCATCAGGAACTTCAGCAGTGCCCAGCGTCCCGTGGAATCCAGGCCGTCGAGCCATCCGGCAAGCAGGTCCGCGAGGTCGCCCTTCTTCGCCGTACCGAGCCGCTCAACCATCTCGCCAAGGCTGGGGGCCGGTACGGCATCGGCACCTTCCGGCCACATCAGGGCGAGGGTCTCGGCAAGGTCGCCGACGAAATCGTAGGACCAGCCGAACAGGACCGGGTCGAGCCGAACACCGGCAAGTTCGCGCACCATGCCGGGCTTGATCCGGCGGAAATTCCCGTCGCCTGTCAACGCCGCCAGCGCCCAGCCCCGGTCCGGGTCTGGCGCGGTGTCGAGATACCGGCGGATCAACCGGAGCTTGCCGTTGCGTGACGGCATGTAGACGAGCGCATCCAGCAGGGCGGCGAAGTGCTTCACGTCTCGCTCTCCGCCTCGAAGCCGACCAGCGACAGCGCCTCGGCCTCGAAGCCCTGCTGCGTCGCCCAGTGGATCAGCGCCTCTTCGGCCCCGTGGGTGACCCAGACGCGCGGCGCACCGACATCGCGGATGGTGGCCGTGAGTTCGTCCCAGTCCGCATGGTCGGAGAGGATCAGCGGCATCTCGACGCCGCGCTGCCGGGCGCGCTGACGTACCCGCATCCAGCCTGACGCCATCGCCCGGACCGGGTCCGGCAGACGCCGAGACCAGCGGTCGGCCAGTGCCGAGGGCGGGGCGAGCACGATGCGGCCCATGAGGTCCTCTTTCGGGGTTCCGGCCACTGGTCGGAGATCGCCGAGCGCGACGCCCTGTTCCCGGTACAGATCGCAGAGCGCCTGCTGCGCGCCATGCAGGTAGATCGGTGCGTCGTGACCGGCCTCGCGCAGGAGCATGATCAGCCGCTGGCACTTGCCGAGCGCATAGGCGCCGAGCAGCAGGCTGCGTTCCGGGAACAGGCCGAGCGCCTCCAGCAGGCGGCGGATCTCAGTGGCATCGTCCGGATGACGGAAGACCGGCAGACCGAAGGTCGCCTCGGTGACGAACACGTCGCAGGGAACCGGCTCGAAGGCGTCGCAGGTAGGGTCGCGGCGGCGCTTGTAATCGCCGGAGACCACCACCCGGCTGCCGGCATGCTCGATCAGCACCTGCGCGCTGCCGAGCACGTGGCCGGCGGGGTAGAGGGTGACGCCGACGCCGTTGATTTCCGTGCGGGCGCCGTACGCGGTCTCCTGAAGCGTGTCTCCGGCAGCCGCGCCATAGCGGGCGCGCATGATGGCGATCGTGCCCGCCGTCGCCAGCACCGACCTGTTGCCGGGCCGGGCATGATCAGCATGGCCGTGGGTGATGACCGCCCGGTCGACCCCGCGCACCGGATCGATATGGAACCTGCCCGGCTCGCAGTACAGCCCCGCGGGCGTCACCTTCAGCCAACTTTCGGGGGGTGGAGGCATCGGGGTTTCCGGATCGTTGTTGGGTAGCGAGATGTAGGCGGTACCGTGGTGGAGGTTAAGGGTGATGACGTTTGATTTGAAGTGTGACGACCTATCAACCGGTCATCCTGGGGCCGCCGGAGGCGGAACCCGGGATCCCGGGCATCAGCCGCCGACTCAGGAGATCCCGGACTGCCGCTGACGCGGCATCCAGGATGACGGAATTTTTGAGCAAACGCCCTCATCCTGAACTCGTTTCAGGACCTCGAGAGAACAATCCGAGACTGTCAGCAAGCACACCGACCAGCTGATCGAGGTCCTGAAACGAGTTCAGGACGAGGAGGATTGCCTCACCTCGTCATTGCCTCCGCGTGCGGGGAGCGCAACATAGGTCGCATGTCCGACGCCGCCACGCCTGATATCCGCCTGCCAGACGCCTTTGCCCGGTGGTTCGCCGCGCGCGGCTGGCAGCCGCATCCCTACCAGATGCGCATGGTCGAGGCGGCGCATTCGGGAGAGGACGTGCTGCTGATCGCGCCGACCGGCGGCGGCAAGACGCTGTCCGGTTTCCTGCCCTCGCTGATCGAACTTGCGGCGCAGCCGGGCGAGGGGCTGCACACGCTCTACATCTCGCCGCTGAAGGCGCTCGCCGTCGACATCGCCCGCAATCTCGAACAGCCGATCGCCGAGATCGGGCTCGCCATCACCTGCGAGACCCGGACCGGCGACACGCCGCAGAAGAAACGCCAGCGCCAGCGGGAAGCGCCGCCGCAGATGCTGCTGACCACGCCGGAAAGCCTCGCACTGATGCTCTCCTACGAGGATGCGCCGTCGATCTTCATGGGCCTCCGCAGGGTCATCGTCGACGAGATCCACGCGCTCGCCGACAACAAGCGCGGCGACCTGCTGTCGCTCGGACTCGCCCGGCTCAGGACCATTTCGCCGGGTGTGCAGTTCGTCGGTCTTTCGGCAACCGTCGCCTTCCCGGAAGACCTCGGCCGCTGGCTCGGTCCCTCGACCCGGCTGATCAGGGGACGGACCGGGGCGCAGGCCGCAATATCCATCCTCACTCATGACCGGCGGATTCCCTGGTCGGGGCACATGGCGCTGCATGCCCTGCCGGAGGTGATGGCGGAAATCCGCGCGCACCGGACGACGCTGGTCTTCGTCAACACCCGCGCGCAGGCGGAAATCGTCTTCGACCGTCTCTGGCGGCTGAACGACGAGACCCTGCCGATCGCCCTGCATCACGGTTCGCTGGCCATCGAGCAGCGCCGCAAGGTGGAGGGCGCGATGGCGGCGGGCAGGCTGCGCGCCGTGGTGGCGACATCCTCGCTCGATCTCGGCATCGACTGGGCTGCGGTCGATCTCGTGGTCCAGATGGGCGCGCCGAAGGGAGCGAGCCGGCTGCTGCAGCGTATCGGCCGCGCCAACCACCGCATCGACGAGCCCTCGAAGGCGATCCTGGTGCCCGGCAACCGTTTCGAGTTCCTCGAATGCCAGGCGGCGATCGACGCGATCGCGGAACGCACCCTCGATGGCGAGGCGCCGCGCACCGGCGGGCTTGACGTGCTGGCCCAGCATATCCTCGGTTCCGCCTGTGCGGCGCCCATCGACCCTGACTGCTTGTACGAGGAGATCCGTCTCGCCGGGCCCTATGCCGCGCTCGACCGCAAGGATTTCGACGACACGCTGCGCTTCGTCGAGAACGGTGGTTACGCGCTCGGCGGCTACGACCGGTTCCGTCGCCTGTTCCGCGACAGCCGGGGGCTGTTCCATATCACCGGCGCTAAGGAGGCCCGCGCCTACCGCATGAACATCGGGACCATCGTTGAGGCGCCGACCCTGAAGGTGCGGGTCGGGCGCGGCCGCCCGCTGGGAGAGGTCGAGGAATATTTCGCGCAAGGCCTTATCCCCGGCGACAGCTTCATCTTCGCGGGCGAGTTGCTGCGCTTCGAGGAAATCCACGAGATGTCGATCATCGCGTCGCGCCTGCCGGGCGCCAGGGAACCGAAGATACCCGCTTACATGGGCGGCCGCTTTCCGCTCTCGACACACCTGGCGGAACGGGTACGCCGCCTGCTCTGGAACCGCGCCGGCTGGAAGACCATGCCGGACGACGTGCGCGAATGGCTCGGCCTGCAGGACTGGCGTTCGCTGCTGCCGGGACCGGACGGTCTGCTTGTCGAGTGTTTCCCGCGTGCCGGCAAGCATTTCACCGTCGCTTATTGCTTCGAGGGACGCAACGCGCACCAGACGCTCGGCATGCTGTTGACCCGGCGGATGGAGCGGGCGGGAGACGGGCCGCTCGGCTTCGTCGCCACCGACTACGTCATCGCGGTCTGGTCGCTGCGCCCGGTCGGCGATGTCGAGGCGCTGTTCGACCAGGACATGCTCGGCGACGACCTGGAGGAATGGATGGCGGAGTCTTCGATGCTTAAGCGCACCTTCCGCAATGTCGCGGTGATCGCCGGCCTGATCGAGCGCCGTCAGCCCGGGCAGGAGAAGTCGGGCCGGCAGGTGACGATCTCGTCGGACCTGATCTACGACGTGCTGCGGCGGCACGAACCCGACCATGTCCTGCTGCGGGCGACCCGCGGCGATGCGGCGGGCGGTCTGACCGACATCCGGCGGCTGGCGCAATTGCTGGAACGCGCGCAGGGGCGTATCCGTGTCCGCCGTCTCGACCGGGTCTCACCGCTCGCCGTGCCGGTGCTGCTCGAGATCGGCCGGGAGATGGTCTACGGCGCGGCGATGGACGATCTGCTCGACGAGGCGGCTGAGGACCTGATCGCGGAAGCCACCGCGCCGGAGACCGACCAGAAGTCGCTGCTATGAATTTTCGACCGTAACGGCTATAAGAAAACCTGCCGATTCGCGAGGGTGTCGGTCCAGTAGCGGGGGGATCGCACCAGGGCAGCGGAACGGCAGCCGAAGCGTGAAGTATCACGATCAGGAAATTTATTAGCTGATGACCCACTACCCCGTCAGTTTCTGCGGCAACGACCTGTTCTGCGACCTGACCGGCGCCCTTTACTGGCCCGCCGAGCGAACGCTCGTGGTTGCCGACCTGCATCTCGAAAAGGGTTCCGGGCTGGCCGCGCGCGGCCAGTTGCTGCCGCCCTATGACACGCGGGCGACCCTCGACCGGCTGGATGCGGTACTGCGCCGCTACAGCCCGGACATCGTCATCTCGCTCGGCGATTCTTTCCATGACGGCGGGGCGCTGGCGCGTCTCGACCCGATCGAGGCGCAGCGTATCGAGCGAATGACCGCCCGGCATGACTGGATCTGGATCGCCGGCAATCATGACCCGGAGATCGGTAATCCCTGGCACGGCGCGGTGGCGGCGGAAGTCTCCATCGCCGGTCTTGCCTTCCGCCACCTGTCGGCGGGCGGCAGCGGCGAGGTGAGCGGGCATCTGCATCCCAAGGCCAGCATCCGCACCCGCGCCCGCAAGCTCTGGCGCGCCTGTTTCACCATCGGGACGGAGCGCATGATCCTGCCGTCCTTTGGCGCCTACACGGGCGGGCTCGACGTGCTGCATCCGGAGATCACCGCCGTCGTCGGCGAAGACTTCGATGCCATCGTGCTCGGCCAGAATCGCATCCACCGCTTCCCGAGCGACCGGCTGGTCCCGTTCGAGAGCACCAGACGACGAGCACTGGCCTATGGTTGACGGAACCTCGCAGCTGAATTCCACCACCGCGGTGACCACCGGCGAAAAGCCGGTGAAGGTCCGCCGCACGTCGCGCAATCTCCGGAAGGTCATCGCCATCCTCGAGACCATCCAGAAGGGGAAGCTGGAAATCGTCACCCCGAGCGGCCGGTCCGTGCATTGCGAGGGGCCGGAGCGGGGACCGGGAGCGACCCTGATCGTGAAGGATGTCGCGGTTGCCGATCTCGTGTTGTCGCGCGGCAAGGTCGGCGCCGCCGAATCCTACATCGCCTACGACTGGGACAGCCCCGATCTCGTGACCCTGCTCGAGATATTTGCGCTCAACCGCGGACCTTTCGCCGACCTGATGTGCGGAACCTCCTTCTTCAGGCTCAAGACCCGGCTGCGCCAGCAACTCCATCTCGGCGGCAGCAAGGGGCGGGCAGAGCGTTTCGCCGGTCACTACGAACTGCCGAACCGGTTCTTCGAATGCTGGCTCGACCCGGAGATGGTCTATTCCGCCGCCGCCTATGGACGGGGTTCCGATCTCGCGGCCGCGCAGAAGGCCAAGCTCCGCAGGCTCTGCGAGCAGCTCGGCCTGAAGGCG
>JAVKCR010000176.1:0-2566 GCA_040222645.1 Rhodospirillales bacterium | reverse complement strand
AGGGTAAGCGCGCCCGGCAGGAAAGCCGCCGCCATTTCGTCGGCGACGGAATAGGTCGTCACGTGTTCCGAGGCCGCCTCCCACGAGGCGAGGTGACAGATCAGCGGGTTGAAGGCGGGCCGGCCCTTGGCGGCGAAGATGCGGGCGACCGCGCGGTCGTCGGTCGCGTCCGCGCCGAGGCCGTAGACGGTCTCCGTCGGGAAGGCGACCAGCCCGCCCGAGAGCAGGATTCCCGCCGCCCGGTTGATGGTGAGCGAGGATGCCTCTTGGATTTCAGACATCGGTCTGGGGTCCGTTTCCCGGCGCGCCGCCGTCAGTCCTGCCGGCCGCGGGCGATGAAATGCGGGTTCTCGAAACCCGGCTTGCCGTAGGTCATCGGCCCGCCCTCGAACAGTTCGACCTCGCCGGAAGCGCCGAGCAGCACGGCGTGGGCGGCGGCCACATCCCATTCCATGGTCCGCCCGAAGCGCGGATAGAGGTCGGCGCGGCCCTCGGCGATCATGCAGAACTTGAGCGAGGAGCCGGCGGTGATCCGGTCCCTCACCCGCACCCCGGTGAGGAAGTTCGACAGCGCCTCGTTGTTGGCGTGGCTGCGGCTGGAGACGACGACGATGCCGCCGTTCGGCGGGTAGCGCGCCTCGATCACTTCCGGCAGGCCGCCGTCGCGCTCGATGGTGGTGGGCTCCGGGTAGGCCGCCTGGTAGGTGACGTCGAGCGCCGGGGCATGGACGACGCCGAGCACCGGGCGGTTCTCCGAGATCAGCGCGATATTGACAGTGAACTCGCCGTTCTTGCGGATGAATTCCTTGGTGCCGTCGAGCGGATCGACCAGCCAGAAAAGCCCGCCGGAGACATCCGGCACGTTGCCCGCGTCCACCTGTTCCTCGGTGACGATGGGAATGCGCGGCGTCAGCGCCTTCAGCGAATTCAGGATCACCATGTCGGCGGCCTGGTCGGCGTCGGTCACCGGCGACTTGTCGTCCTTGCGGCGGACGTCGAACTCGCTCTCGTAGACCTCCATGATCCGCTCGCCGGCCTCGAGCGCGATGGCGCGGATGTCCGGCAGGATGTCGGCAGGCTGGAAGGGCAGCACGATACTCATTCCGCGGCGGCCTTCGGGGCGGCGGCGGCGACTGCCTGCCAGACCGCTTCCGGGGTCGCCGGCATGTCGATGGAAGTGACCCCGACGGGGGCGAGCGCATCCACCATGGCGTTGATCACCGCGGCGCAGGCGCCGATGGCCCCGGCCTCGCCGGCGCCCTTGACGCCGAGCGGGTTGTTCCTGCAGGGCACGACGTTGGTGGAGAAGTCGATCCAGGGCACATCGGTCGCGCGCGGCAGGCAGTAATCCATGAAGGAGCCGGTCAGCAACTGGCCGTCGGCGTCGAACACGGTGCGCTCGTAGAGCGCCTGGCCGATGCCCTGCACGGTGCCGCCATGCACCTGTCCCTCCAGCATCACCGGGTTCAGGATGGTGCCGAAATCGTCGACGATGACATAGCCGAGCAGTTCGGTGATCCCGGTCTCCGGGTCCACCTCGAGTTCGCAGATATGGGTACCGTTGGGGAAGGTGCCGCCGGTGGGGGTGAAGCCTTCCCGCGTGTCGAGACCGGGTTCGGCGCCCTCCGGAACGTTCTTCGCATCCCTGGCGGCTTCCGCCACCTCGAACAGGCTCATGGTGCGGTCGGTCCCGGCGATCGTGAACATGCCTTCCGCATATTCGAGGTCGGCCTCCGCCGTCTCCATCGCCTGGGCGGCGACGGAACGGGCCTTCTCCAGCATCTTCACGGCCGCGGCATCGAGTGCGGCGCCGCCGACCGGGATCGAGCGCGAGCCGCCGGTGCCGGCGCCGGTGGCGATGCGGTCGGTGTCACCCTGTTCGATGTGGATATTGTCGAACGGCACGCCGAGCCGCTCGGCGAGCAGCTGCGCGTAGGCCGTCTCGTGGCCCTGGCCGTTGTTCTGGGTGCCGATCAGCACGGTGACCTGGTTCGGCTTCTCGAAGCGGATCTCCGCGTTCTCCTCGCCACCCCGGCCGCAGATCTCGATATAGCTCGACATGCCGATGCCGCGCAGCTTGCCGGCCTTCGCGGATTCGGCACGGCGCGCCTCGAAGCCGGCCCAGTCGATATTGGCCATGGCGTCGACCATGTTCTGCTCGAAATCGCCGCTGTCATAGGTGTGTTCCAGCGGGGTGGCGAAAGGCATCTCGTCGGACCTGATGAAGTTGCGCCGGCGGAATTCCGCCGGGCTCATGCCGATCTCGCGGGCGCAGGTATCGACCAGCCGCTCGATGGCGTAGGCCGCTTCCGGCCGCCCGGCGCCGCGATAGGCGTCGATCGGCTGGGTGTGGGTGTAGATTCCGTAGACATCGGCATAGACGTTCTGCATGCGGTAGCAGCCGGGCAGCATCGGGTGGCCGAGCGAGGCCGCCACCATCGGCGAGAAATAGGAGAGATAGGCGCCGAGATTGGCGAGCGTGGTGCAGCGCAGGCCCGTGATCACCCCGTCCGCATCGCAGGCGGCCTCGAGATGCGAGACATGATCGCGGCCATGCACGTCCGAC
>JAVKCR010000175.1:0-5580 GCA_040222645.1 Rhodospirillales bacterium | reverse complement strand
GCATGCCCATGCCGACGACGTAGCTGATCAGGCCGATCAGCACGATGGCGATGAACATCGCGGCGCTGGGCGCCACCTTCCTGCAGGATCTCGGCCTGTCGGCGCTGGCCGCCCACCTCATCATCTTCTGGTTCGCCCAGGATTCGACGATCACGCCACCGATCTGCATGACCGCGTTCGTCGGCGCACGCATGGCCAACGCCAACCCGATGCAGACGGGCTGGGAATGCGTGAAGCTCGCCAAGGCGCTCTACATCATCCCCTTCATCTTCGCCTTCGGCAGCCTGCTCGACGACAGTGTGCCGGAAATCCTGTTCGACGTGGGCGCCCTGTTCATCGCCTTCGTCGCCATGCAACTGGCGATGACCGGCTACTTCCGTTCATCCCTCGGCATCGCTCCGCGCCTCCTGCTGGCCGCAATCTTTATCGGCGGGCTGATGAGCACCGCCGGCCCGGCCATGGACGGCCTCTTCTGGTTCGCCGGCACGCTGGCCGGCACGGTGCTGTTCCTGCTGACGTGGGGGCGGAAGCCGGCGGCGGTGGCGGGGTGAGGGGCAGCCCATCCCGGCAATTTCTCAATCGCTGGACCGCATCGTTTGCCCATCGGGTGTACCGTAAGCCCGCACAGGCTGGCCTCCTTCTCCAGCCTGTATCCTGAATCACGGTTCCATCTCCGGGGAAATCCACCGACGTCATCCCGGTGAGGCGATGGCTAGTCCCTGCCCGCCTCCGGCTCCACCACGCCGTGTTCGGTGATCACCGCGTCCAGCGGGATGTCGTGCCATTGCGGGAAGATGGTCGGAATGGCGGCGACGGAATAGCCTACCCCGAGGAAACGCGGCCGGGACGGGAAGGCGGCCAGCGTGCGGTCGTAGAAGCCGCCGCCGAAGCCGAGCCGGCAGCAGGCGCGGTCGAAGCCGACGACCGGGGCGATCACCACGTCCGGAAGGACGACGGGGGCGTCGTCGCCCGGCACCGGGATATCCCACACCCCGCGCACCAGCCGGTCGCCCGGCGACCAGGCGCGGAACTCGACCGGCTGCCGGGGGGCGATCACCACCGGCAGCGCGCAGGCGCCGCCGCGCGCCGCGACGCCCTCGAGGAAGCGGCGGAGGTTGGGTTCGCCCCGGATCGGCCAGTAGGCGCTGATCGTCAGCCCCTCGACCGGGCCAAGAAGGTCCGCGAGGCTATCGCCGATCCTCTCGCTGTAGGACGCCCGCAGGTTGACGGGGATCGCGAGGCGGCTGGCGATCAGCCGCGCGCGCTCGGCCTTGCGCCAGCGCTCTACGTCGCGCGCCTGCTGCGGGTCGATTTCATCCGCCGGCGCGCCGTTATGATCCGGATCGAGCTCGTGCAGGAAGCAGGGCGGCGAGGCGAAGCCGCGGGGTGCATCGCCGCGGCCGCTCATGGAACGGCTGCCAGCCGGGAGTCGCCGGGGAGGAAGACCTCCGCATCGGGGCGGCGCAGCCGCTCCCCCTTCGCCAGCAGCGCACCGGCCTGGCCGGCAATGCCGAGTTCCAGGCTGCCGGCGATGCGCCCGGCGCGTTCGATGAAATGATCGGCGGCCGCCGACGGGCAGACCTCCCGCGCGGTTGCCGCGAACAGCTCCAGCCAGCGGTCGAAATGCCGCCCGTCCACCGGCAGGGGCAGATGTTTCGCCATCGGCTGGCCATGGTAGCGTCCGGTGAGCAGCGCCACCGACGACCAGAAAGCGCACATCCGCCCGAGATGCGGCTCCCACTCATCGATGCGGTCCGCGAACACCGGACCGAGCAGCGCGTCCGCGCGGATCCTGTCGTAGAACGACCGCACGAGACGCTCGATCATCGCCTCGTCGATGCCGGTACGCCTGACGATATCCGCCGTGATGGCCGCCCGTCCGTCGCGCTGCATGATGGCCTCTCCTTAATAGGTATATTAATTACCTATTTATCATGGCAGGATGGCGGCGGGCAATGAAAACCGGGAGACCTTGGCATGCGGTTGAAATCCTCGACGGATTTCGGGTTGCGGGCGCTGATGATACTGGCCGGGCAGCCGGCGCAGGATTACTCGACCAACGACATGGCGCGCGAGCTGGGAATCTCGCGCCACCACCTGATCAAGATCGTCCAGACCCTCTCCGCCGCCGGCATCGTCGCGACGCGGCGGGGGGCGGGCGGCGGCTTCGCGCTGGCACGGCCGGCCGGCGACATCACGCTGGGAGAGGCGGTGCGCGCGCTGGAGGCCGGCCAGGCACTGGTCGAATGTTTCCGTGCCGACGGCGGCGCCTGCAACCTGATGCCGGCCTGCCGCCTCAAGGGCCGGCTGGCGGCTGCCCGCGAGGCGTTCCTGGATGAACTCGACGGAACGACGCTGGCGGACTGCGCCTACACGCCACCGGCTGCCCGCAATGGTGCGGAAGCGACATCCCGGCAATAGCGGGGAAAACAAGCTCACCCCGCCAGATCATTTCAACAACTCATTGATAATAATCTGAAAAGCTTTCTGGCGGCATACGAATACAGAACTCTGAATTCTGCATACGGAATTCGGTGTTCGATAATCGGCTGTCGGAACGCCCGGTCAGACGAATGTCCTGTCCGGGCGCGGGAAGCTCGTCGGGATGCTCAATCGCCGGTCTTGCGTTTTCCGAGTGCGCGCAGCAGCAGGCCCTGCCCCTCGAAGATGTGGTTGCGGATGGAGTAGCTGAGCCCGGCGGGATCGCCCAGGTCCATGCGGCGGACAACCTCGACGGTTTCGTCATAGACCGAGCTGATGGTCTCTTCCCAGGGCATCGAGGGCAGCAGCATCAGCCACATGCGCGAGGTCTGGAAGAACAGGTTGCGCTGCAATTCCCGGAGCGTACCGTTGCTGCCGATATCGATGACGCCCATGACGTAGCGGATGTTGTTCTCGGCGAAGCCGGTGCAATCCCCTTCCTTGAGGTCCAGGAAACGCTGCCCGCATTCCACGACCAGGCTCCGGATCTCGCGGGAAACCGGCATCTCGATGAAAGGCGCCATGGCTTCGGCGAGGATCATCCTGACGGCGTAGACTTCCGCCAGCTGTTCCGGCTCGATACGGGTGACGACGGTGCCGTATCCGTGGCGAATTTCCACCAGCCCTTCATGTTCCAGCATCGAGAACACGCGGCGGATCGGCGAGCGGCTGACCGAATATTCGCCCGCCAGCTCCTCCTCGCTCAGCACGGTATCCGGCGGATAGCGGTTGGTGCAGATCAGGTAGCGGACCTGCTGGTAGATGGTTTCCGTCCGCTGCTGCGGCGCCGTCCGGGGCGATGCCCGCCGGTTCTTCGATTTCGTTTTCATGCCTGACCGTGCCGCCCGGGCAACGCCGCCTTCTCGCTGAGGACCCGGGTCAGCTTTGCCGCGACAAGGCTCAGTATCAGGAAGAACACGCCGGCAAGCGTCATCGGTTCCGTATATTTGAAGGTGTCATTGCCGATGATGCGCGCGGTTGCAACCAGTTCGATCACGGTGATGGCCAGCAGCACCGGCGTTTCCTTGAACATCGTCACCAGGTAATTGCCGAGCGGCAGGATGATCGGCGGTATCGCCTGCGGCAGGATGACCCGTTTCAGAGTCTGCGACGTGGTGAGGTTGATCACCCGGGCCGCTTCCCACTGCCCCCGGTCGACCTGCCCGAACCCGGACCGGTAGACTTCCGCGCAATAGGCGGAGTAGTGAATGCCGAGCGTAAGCACCCCGCAGAGCATCGCCGGCAGGTAGATGCCGAGAACCGGCAGGAAATAGTACATCGCGAACAGCTGGATCAGCATCGGCGTCGTGCGGATGAACTCGACCACCAGCGCCACGAGGAAGGAAAGCCCCCTGATGTTCAGGAGGCCGACGATCGCCCAGACCAGGCCGAGCACCGCCGCCAGGGCAAAACCGAAAATCGTCGCCTGGAGGGTGACAAGCGAGGCCGCCGCCATCTGCGGCAGGATCTCGATCGTGTAGGCCCAGTCCCAGATCATCGTGCGTCTCCCAGCCGGATGCCCCGGGAATATTGATTCTCGAGGAGCTTCATGCCGATCGAGATGCTGAGGCCGATGGCGAAATAGATGAACAGGATGATGGTGAAGACCTCGACCGTCAGATAGGTGGTCTGGTTCAGCTGATAGGCCGTGTAGGTCAGGTCGGATATGCCGATGAAGGACACCAGCGCCGTCAGCTTGAACAGCTGGATCGCAAGATTGCCGAAGGGTGGGATCATGATCCGGATCGCCTGCGGCAGGATGATCCTGCGCATCCGGTCGAAGGGACTGAGATTGATCGCGATCGCGGCCTCGTGCTGGGCCTGCGGAACCGCGCGGATCGAGGCTTCCACCACGATCGCGGCATAGGCGCCGATATTGAGCGAGACGCCGAGCACCCCCGCGGCGAACGGGTCAATCCGCGGCCCGAACAGCGGCAGCACGTAGAACAGCCAGAACAGCTGCACCAGCGCCGAGGTGCCGCGGAAGATCTCGACATAGCCGATACACAACCAGCGCACCGGCAGCCACGGCGACAGCCGGCCGATGCCGGCGGTGAAGGCGATGACGAGCGAGACGACGGTAGAGGCCGCTACGAGTTCAAGCGTGGTCACTGCTGCCGACAGGAAAACCCCGCCGCTGTCGACGAACGGCGATCGCACGAAATAGATACCGCCAAGAACGAGCGTCGCGAGGAGGATGATCAGTCTGGCTCTGATGGACATGGCGTCCTACCGGTCGCAGGGAAGGAAGACCCGCACCGGCAGCCGCCGGTGCGGGGGCAGCGCAGGATCAGAGCCCTTCGCCGCAGAGTTCCTTCATGGTTTTCGACGGCGCATCCTTCGGGCCGAAACCCCACGCCGACGCCATTTGCTGATAGCCGCCGCTATCCATCCACTTCTTGAGTTCCACCTGGAAGGCATCGCGGAAAGCCATGTTCGCTTTCAGTTCATCACCTGAACCTTTCCGGAAGGCGATGGAACCGTGGCCCTGGTAGTTCTCGCCCGCGATCTCGGTGATCGAACCGGAGCTTTCGACGCCGATCAGGTCTCCGGCCGTGCGCACGATGTCGTTGATGGCGAAGGCCGAGAGCGCGAACCCGTCGGCGCGTCCGGCGATGACGGCCGAAATCCCGGCGGCCTTGTCGCCGACCTTCATCAGCTTGTCGTCAGGCACGCCGTCCTTCTTCGCCAGCGTCTCTTCGGTTCCGCCGGCCAGAACCGCCAGGATCGCGCCGTCGGTATTCTTGATATCGGTGAACGTGTGCAGCTTCTTGGGATTGCCCTTCTTCACGATATAGGCCGCGCCCTGCCCCCAGGTCGGCTCCGCGAACAGGACCTGCTCGCAGCGCTTCGGGCGGACATAGATCCCGGCGGCGCCCATATCGATGCGCCCGGCGACCATCGACGGGATCAGAGCGCCGAAATCCATCGCAATGAATTCGAGCTTGGTAACGCCCATCTGGCCCAGGACATACTTGACGATCTCGACCTGCTCGCCGGTGAAGCTGCCATCCGGCTGCTTGTATCCGTAGGGTGCGTAGCCGGCGATTCCGACCTTGACCCCTTCGGCCTTGTACTTCTCGAGCAGCGGATTCTCCG
>JAVKCR010000174.1:0-9720 GCA_040222645.1 Rhodospirillales bacterium | reverse complement strand
AGCATATATACAAATCAGAATATTATTTCTGTAATTTTTTAGAGGAAATGTTCCATGTCTTTCAAGGATCTTGCGAGCACCGAGAAGACGATTTCCGAACAGAAACCTGCCGGAAAGACAGACCCGAAATCACCGTCAGCGGCAGCCGTTCCGAAGCCGGCAGCAGACGCGGCAAAAGGGACGTCCTGACACGCCGGACTGGCTGAGAAGGCCGGTCCGGTCGCGCACGACATCCGCAACACGACCTGTATGAACTGGAGAACAGAGATGAACATTCCCGAATGGACCAAACCCGCGATCTACGGCGCTGTCGTCGGCGCCGGCGTGCTCGCCATCGTCGGCTTCAACTGGGGGGGCTGGGTGACCGGCTCCAATGCCGAGCGCATGGCGGAGAACGAAGCCTACCAGCGCGTGGCGGCCGCACTGGCGCCGGTCTGCCTCAAGCAGTCGCAGGCCGACCCGGAGCGCGTGGCGAAGATCGAGCATATCAAGTCGATCTCCAGCTACATGCGCCGGGAAGCCGTGATGGAAGCCGGCTGGGCGACCGTTCCCGGCTCGGAAACGCCGAACCGCGCCGTTGCCGAGGATTGCGTCGACCTCCTGGAACTCGATGCTTCCTGATACCGGAGACGGGGAAGGCCTCGCCGGCCCCGTGGGAAATCGCGGCGCAATGAGGCTCTCGATCGGGTGCGAGCTGCGGTACGAATTGCCGCAGCCCACCCCCCTGGTCGCGATGCTGAACGTGCATCATACCCGGTTCGGGGATCTCGAGGGGCCGGACCATCTCGTGACCTCGCCGGGGGTTGCGCAGGAATGCTATCGCGATTCCTTCGGCAACTGGTGCACGCGCCTCGTCGCGCCAGCCGGGTTCTTCACCCTGAAGACGGACGGCGTTTGCCGGGACGAGGGCAACCTCGACCCGCAATATCCGGAGGCCTGGCAGCATACGCTCGAGAGCCTGCCGGCGGACACGCTGACCTACCTGCTCGGCAGCCGCTATTGCGATACCGACCTCCTGTCCGAGCGGGCCTGGCAGTTGTTTTCCTCCGCACCGTTCGGGTGGGCGCGGGTGCAGACGATCTGCGACTACGTCCACGCCAATGTCCGCTTCGATTACGACCGGGCCCGGGCCACGCGGACGGCGTCCGAGACCCTCTCCGAGGGCTGCGGCGTCTGCCGGGACTTTGCCCATCTCGCCATCACGCTCTGCCGCTGCATGAACATTCCGGCGCGCTACTGCACCGGCTATCTCAGCGACATCGGCGAGCCGCTGCCGCACCCGCCGGGAGATTTCGCGGCCTGGATGGAAGTCTATCTCGACAATGCCTGGCGGACCTTCGACCCGCGCAACAACAAGCCGCGCAAGGGACGTATCCTGATCGCGCGCGGCCGCGACGCGGCGGACGTGCCGCTGGTGCTGACCTTCGGGCCGAATGCCCTCGTCGAGTTCAAGGTCCGGACCGAGGAGATCTGACGCACCGGCCTTTACGCCGAACCTTCCGATGTGAATAGTCACGGGGCTGCGGACAGTGCCGCGGGCATCACATCGAAAGGCCGGGGTTTGAGCCTGATTCTCACGGAAAGCATTACCGGTCCCGCCGCCTGGACCGGCGCCGGTCTCGCGGACGACCGATCCTGGATCCATCGTCTGACGGCGGCGGAAATCGGCGACCTCGATTGTGCGCTGGCCGGGGTGAAGGCGGCGGGGAAGGGATTTCCGGATATCGCGAAGGCCGACTTCCCGCTGCCGGGCTGGGCCGGACTGCTCGCCCGTCTCGCCGACGACCTCGAGCATGGCCGGGGCTTCATGGTTTTCCGCGGCCTGCCGGTGGAACGCTACACGCCCGATGAAATCGCCACCGTCTATTACGGCATCGGGCTCAATCTCGGCATGCCGGTGCGCCAGAACCCGCGCGGCGATCTGCTGGGAACGGTGATGAATGTCGGCGACCCGGCGGACCCCGCGACCCGGGTCTACGAGACCAACGCCTATCTCCCCTACCATACCGATCCGTCCGACGTGGTCGGACTGCTCTGCCTGCGCAAGGCGAAGGCGGGCGGCATCTCCAGCCTCGTCAGCGTGGCGGCGGTCTACAACCGTCTGCTGGCGGATTGCCCGGAATATCTCGGGCTGTTCTACCGGCCCTGGTACTACGCCCATCTCGGCGAGGACCTGCCCAGTCTCTCGCCCCTGTTCAGCTGGCATGAGGGCAAGCTCGCCCACCGCTACCTGCGGCAATATATCGAGCTCGGCGCCGAGATCATGGGCCGGCCGCTCTCGGCGGTGGAGGTGGAGGCGCTGGATTGCTTCGACGCCATCGCCGCCGATCCGGCGCTCCGCCTCGACATGCTGCTGGAACCGGGCGACCTGCAATGGGCCAACAACTACACCATCCTGCATTCCCGCACCGGCTTCGAGGACCACCCCGAACCGGAACGCCGGCGCAAGAAGCTCAGGCTCTGGCTGAAGATGGCGAACGCGCGGGCGCTGGCGCCCGACTTCCCGGGACGGAACGGGTTTCCGGCGGCGGGGGAGAAGGCAGGCTGAGGGAGCGTCGGGCGATGCCGGTGCCATGACCTGTTTTTTTGCCCTGCCGCCTCAACTCGACTACGATCCTCTTTCAGCCTGCCAGAGGATTGTTGGCCTGCCGGGAGTGAATTTCGTTGCCATTCGAGATGACCTGGGAAGAGAAAGGGGTCTTGTGCAGGTTCCATGGCCAGACCTCTTACGAGGAATTGTTCAAGGTCTGCACGGAACTCTGGAACCACCCCGACTGGGGTTATTTTACTTACCAGGTTGCAGATTTTCTTGATGTTTCGGTTCTCGATTTGGATGAGACCCAGGCAAAGCTGTTTGCCCATTTCGACAAGGCCAGCGCACTGACCTGCCCGGTCATGCGGATCGCACTGGTCGCTGTGAATCCCGACGTGCTGGCGCTGGCTGAAGCCTATGTCTACACGCTGACCGCGCCCGGATGGGACGCGCGCATCTTCGACGATCGGGACGATGCCATCAACTGGGCCAGAAACGAACACGGCCCCCCGGTTTCCCGGGAGGCCGCTTCGTAGCCGCTTGGCGCCTGCCTAATTCGTACGTTAATATCACATTGATATACAATGCGAATTTAACGCATGAATACATTTGTAAGGCTTTTTGCTGAGAACCTTTTGCTTTAGTCGCCAGCGTATTAGCTCAATCTGACTCACCCTCTTCCGCAGATGCCTGTACCTTAAGGAGGACATGTTTTGCAGATCAGGCTCAAGTTCGGAAATGGCCCGAAGCAGACAACGGACGTGTCTCAAGAATGAATGCACCATTCAGAGGCCAATCCATTTTGATTGTTAGGCAGTTGGCATTGCCATTTTGATGGTCTCTTCGCCTGAGTCTTCATGAACATGACGCCCATTCTCAACGAAGCCATAACGGTCGTAGAAACGGCGCCCAATCACATTCTTCGCGAAGACCTCAACACGCAAAGGACCGTGGAGAGCAACCGCATGGTCAGTTAGGGCTTTGCCAAATCCGCGTCCGTGCATTGAAGGCTCCAGAAACAGCCCGCCAATTTCATCGCCGATGAGCGCAATGAACCCAATCGGCTTTTGATCGTCTTCCAGAACCCACGTCTCCGCATTTGGCAGGTAAATATTGCGCATGTCTTGAGCGACTTTTTCTACAAAATCGTCTGAAAGAAACGAATGTGCGATCGCGTTCGCATTTCGCCAAATCAAGACAAGGGCGGCAGCATCTTCGGTTTGATATTTTCTAATCATTGTTTTGATTGTCTTTCGTATCCGTACGTATGTCTGATTGTCGGGGTTTACTTCTACGTTCGGCAGCCGAATGAACAGGAACGCCCGGAACGGATCATCTTGGTCACGCTCCTCCATTCTCTTTCCATTCGAGCGCCGACAAGTCGAAGCTTCATCCGTTAGTTCTGTGTTGCAGATGCGGTGAGTGCCTCAGCAGCGTTCGCATGGCCGCACGAATTATCCGCCGAGGAGGCGCCAAATAGATCGTTTAAAATGCTTCGCCCTGGATTCAAAACCATCCCGCTGTTTGCTGACGCCGCTCCGGCGACAACAATATCTACGCCCTCAAGGCTGTGTGCTGAAATCCTGTTGATGTCGACCAGCGTTACATCGTCCCCGACAATGTCATCGCCCTGCGCCAATTTGTCCGCGATAGCGGGATTCATGACCATCAATACAACCGATCCCGTCCGTGATATGCCAGAGGACATTCCGTCAAAATCCCCAAAAAGGATGCGCAAAGGTGCTGCATCGCACCAAGAGTTGTCCAAGGCCTTTCGGGTGAAATATGCGCTCCCATAAGCTCCCCTCAACTGTAGTAGTGAGCCTCGGGTCAAGTTTGGCACATAAATGATCGCACTCGCCGTGTTGACGTATCTTTGAACCATTTCATCGCCAAATAATGCGCTTTGGTCTCCTGCTTTAACGTTGCCTGTAAATGCAGCAAAAATAATCAGCGTAAGCATTGCTGACTTGAATGTAATTGACCGTCGACCGAAGTTGTTCATGCAGATGTTCCTTTGCGCCTGTTCACAATGTCCAGAACCATATCAGTTGGACTGCGTTGAACGCATTTAGGGCTGCACCTGCGCCGACGGCGACCGAGATCGCGATTTGAGACGCCCGAAAACATGATTTCGTCAGTCGGATCTACTCAGAACATTGACTTGTGTAAGCATTTGGCTGTCAAAGAGTGTTGAGGAGATTTTTGTAATCGGATCAAACGGCTATATGTTGATCACTACCGTCCCACTTCCCTTCGCGGCCTCTCTACTGGCAGGGATTGTTGCCGTCCGTGTGATGCTTGTAACCCGAAAGGTCGGTTGGCCGAACGGTCTCATTAGTCTGTTCTTCGCATTGCTAGGTGTGCAGGCCATATTGACCGGCTTCAGGTTTGAATATGGCTTGGGCTTCGTTGTGCTGATCCAGCCCGTACTGGCGATGCTTATTTGTCCAGTTGCCTACTTGGCCTTTAGGTGTCTGCGTGGGCCAGGCACCGATCAGATAGCCAAATCAAACATTTTTCACTTACTTCCGGCTTCTGTTACCGCGGTTCTTCTGTGGCTGGATGTTAATATTCCGGTCCCTATAGACAGTATTATCTGGGCGAGTTTCATGATTTATGGCGCCCTTATATTGAGCGAGATAAAGGAAGGACCAGATACTTTTGAGCGCTTCGGCACAGATGATATCCAAGCGCTGGTTACGGCCCGGATCGCAACCCTGTGTCTCATCATCATCATCATGATCTTTGATATGATGATCTTCCTCAATTTCAAATATTGGGATGCAAAATTCACGCAAGAAGTCGTGATACTGGGAAGTATTTTGCTCATCACGATATCCGCAGCCATGCTCATTGTGCCTTCGGAGTTTCCTATCCCCGTTGTGAGAAAGCGATTCAGCCGGTCCTTAACGACCGATCACGTCGCCGCATCCGAAGAAGAGCAAGGGACGTTTAAGCAGCTTGAAGACCTGATGCTAAATAAAAAACCGTACCTTGATCCAAACATCAACATTACCCGAATTGCCCGTCAGTTAAATATACCGGCGCGTGCAGTATCAAATTCGGTCAATCGGGTGCAAAATCAGAACTTTTCTCAGTTCGTCAATCAGTTCCGGGTGAAAGAGGCTTGCTCTCTCCTTGACAGTACAGATATGCCCGTAACCGAAATAATGTTTGCCGCCGGTTTCCAGACAAAATCAACGTTCAATCGGGAGTTCTTATCTGTTACGGGGCAGTCCCCAACAAATTACCGCAAACAGGCAACTTAAGTAGCATGAATGCCTAATATCTGTTCATCGCTGGAAACGGATCGAAAAATCTAATTTGTAAAACTTTTGTCATATGCACAAAAGAAAAAGCGCCACTCGAAAGTGACGCTTTTCCAATAAGATAGCCGATTGAAGCTTTGAAAAAGCCTCAGCGCTTGGAGAACTGGAAGCTGCGGCGGGCTTTCGCGCGGCCGTACTTCTTGCGTTCCACGGTGCGGGAATCGCGGGTCAGGAAGCCGCGGGCCTTGAGCACGGAGCGGAGTTCCGGCTCGTAGTAGGTCAGCGCGCGCGAGATGCCGTGACGGACCGCGCCGGCCTGGCCGGAGAGACCGCCGCCGACAACCGTGCAGACCACGTCGAACTGACCGACCCGGTCGGCGACCGAGAAGGGCTGGTTGATGATCATGCGCAGCACCGGGCGGGCGAAGTAGGTTTCCACGTCGCGGCCGTTGACGGTGATCTTGCCGGTGCCCGGCTTGATCCACACACGGGCAATCGCGTCCTTGCGCTTGCCGGTGGCGTAGGAGCGGCCCTGGGCGTCGCTAACCGGTTCGCGCGGGGTTTCGACGGCTGCAACGATACCGGTCGCGGTGCCGAGATCGGAGAGATCGTTCAGCGTCTGGGTTTCTTCAGCCATGATCAGACAGCCCTTACATTCTTGCGGTTCATCGAGGCGACATCCAGAACCTGGGGGTTCTGGCCGGCATGCGGATGATCCGCACCGGCATAGACGCGCAGATTCTTCATCTGCTGGCGGCCCAGCGGATTGCGGGTGATCATCCGCTCGACAGCCTTGGTGACCACCCGTTCCGGATGGGCGCCGTCGAGAATCTGACCGGCCTTGCGTTCCTTGATGCCGCCCGGATAACCGGTGTGCCAGTAATAGGTCTTGTCGTTCCGCTTGTTGCCGGTCAGGGCGACCTTCTCGGCATTGATGACGATGACGTTGTCGCCGTCATCCATGTGCGGGGTGTATGTCGGCTTGTTCTTGCCGCGCAGGATCGTCGCGATAATCGTGGCGAGGCGACCAAGCACGAGCCCTTCGGCGTCGATGATGATCCACTTCTTCTCGATGTCCGACGGTTTTGCGGTATAGGTCTTCATTGTCCGCGCCCGTTCATTTCCTGGGTAAATTGGAGCGCGGGTTCTATTGCCCGTTCGTTCCGGAGTCAATGGAAAAAACGTAAAAAAACCAGTCAGGTGGGCATGCGGTATAATAATACCATACGATTTCCCTCATCCTGAACTCGTTTCAGGACCCCGAGAGAACAGTCCGTGTCTGCCGGCAGAATCCCAGACCAGTTGGTCGAGGTCCTGAAACGAGTTCAGGATGAGGTTCTGTGCGGTTCGGGGATGTCCTGCTAGTCTTTTGAAAATCTTCAGGAAGGAGCAGGCGCGTGGCGGGAAACGGCAGGGTTGCGGTGGTGACGGGGGCGGCGGGGGACGTGGGGGCGGCGCTGGTTTCGCGCCTCGCGAATGACGGCTGGATCGTGTTTGCCGCCGATATCCGCGCGCCCTCCGGCGGCGCCGGCATCCATCCGGAAATCCTCGACGTGGCGGATGCCGACGCGGTCGAGCGGCTGGCGGAGGCGGCGGCCGCCGCGGGCGATCTCGCGCTCTGGGTCAACGGCGCCGGCATCTTCCATGTCGGCCCGGTGGCGCAGGCATCCAGCGCGGACTGGGACCGTATCCTCGAGGTCAATCTGACCGGCACCTTCAATGGCTGCCGGGCGGCCCTCGGGCGCCTCGTGCCGGGCGGGCGCATCGTCAACATGAGCTCGATCGCCGGCCAGACCGGGGTGACCGGCATCCACCCGGCCTACGGCGCGTCGAAGGCGGGCGTCCAGTCGCTGACATCCGTTTATGCGAAGGAAGGGGCGAAGCGCGGCATCACCTGCGCCGCCGTCGCGCCCGGCGTGCTCGACAGTGCCATGGGCGGTCAATTCTCCGACGACCAGCGCGCCAAGCTCGAGACCGCGACCGCCTTCCGGCGTTTCGGCCGGGTCGACGAGGTGGTGGAGGCGATCCTGTTCCTGGCCGACACCACGCGCTCCGGCTGGATCAACGGGGCGACGATCCCGGTCAATGGCGGCGCCTGGACGCCCTACTGACGGGGAACCGGCGCCGGCGACGATCCTTTTGCCCGGGGGCGGTGCGTCCGCTAGATTCGGGGTTCGAATCGCAATGCCCGTTCTCCTGCCGGACCTCCCCTCGTGACCCTCCGTTTCCGCCTCGCGACAGAAGCCGACACCACCGCCTTCGGGGCGGCGCTGGCGCGCATCGCGCGGCCCGGCGACGTGATCGCGCTCGAGGGCGATCTCGGGGCCGGCAAGTCGGTCCTTGCCCGCGGCTTCATCCGCGCGCTGGCCGGTGCGGATGTCGAGGCGCCGAGCCCGACCTTCACGCTGGTGCAGACCTACGAGACCGAGACCGCGACGATCTGGCATTTCGACCTCTACCGGATCGAAGACCCGGAAGAGGTCTGGGAGCTCGGTATCGAGGAGGCCTTCGAGGACGGAATCAGCCTGTTCGAATGGCCGTCGCGGGCCGGCACCATCCTGCCGCGCGACCGGCTCGACCTGGTCCTCTCCATCGGCGACGACGATGTCCGGAGCGCCGAGCTTCGGCCCGGTCCGGCCTGGGAAGGGCGGCTGGAAGGCTGGAACCCGGCATGACGGACCGCCTCGCATGTCACGCGCCGTTCCTCGCGCAGGCCGGGCGGGCGGGGGCGGAGGTCTCCCTGCTCGCGGGCGATGCCTCGTTCCGGAAATATTACCGCGTCCGCAAGGGCGGCGAGGTTGCCGTGCTGATGGATGCGCCGCCGCCGGTCGAGGATGTGCGGCCCTTCGTCCGGGTCGCGCGCCTGCTGGAGGGCATGGGGCTCAGCGCGCCGCGCATCCTCGCCGAGGATGCGGAGCAGGGCTTCCTGCTGCTGGAGGATCTCGGCGACGCCACCTACACGCGCCTGCTTGCCGGCGGCGATGCGGACGAGGCGGACCTCTATCGCCTCGCGACCGATGTGCTGATCCATATCCACGGCCAGGCGGATGCCGCCCCCGGCTGGCTGCCGCCCTACGACGATGACCTGCTCTGGCGGGAAGCCTCGCTGCTGACCGACTGGTACATGCCGGCGGTGTTCGGGCATGACACGCCGGCGGATGTCCGCGATGCCTGCGAGGCGGCCTGGCGCGCGGTCTTCCCGGTTCTGCGGGAGGTGTCGCACTCCCTCGTGCTGCGCGATTACCATGTCGACAACCTGCTGCTGCTCGACGGCCGGGAGGGCGTGGCGCGCTGCGGCCTGCTTGATTTCCAGGACGCGGTGCACGGCGCCGTGGCCTACGACCTGATGAGCCTGCTGGAAGATGCCCGCCGCGACGTGCCGGACGACATCCAGCGGGATTGCAAGGCACGCTACCTCGCAGCCTTCCCCGGCCTTGACGAGGCGGCGTTCGAACGGGCCTACGCCGTGCTGGCCGCCCAGCGACACGCCAAGGTGATCGGCATCTTCACCCGGCTTTGCAGACGCGACGGCAAGCCCGGCTACCTGCGTCACCTGCCGCGGCTCTGGCGGCTGCTGGAGGCGGCGTTCCGCCATCCCGCCCTTGACCCGGTGGCGCGCTGGTTCGATACCCATATGGAAAAGCACTACCGGATAACGCCCCGATGAGTTCGACGATTTCGATGCCGAAGACCGCCATGCTGCTCTCCGCCGGGTACGGCAATCGCATGCGGCCGCTGACCGACGAGAAACCTAAACCGCTGATCGAGGTCGGCGGGCGCGCCATGCTCGACCGGGCGCTCGACCGGCTGGTCGATGCCGGAATCGAGACGGTCGTGGTCAATCTGCATTACAAGGGCGAGATGATCCGCACCCACCTCGCGGGACGGAAAGACGTGGAGATCGTCTTCTCCGAG